>JANOCH010000106.1:0-8404 GCA_031412015.1 Chitinophagaceae bacterium | reverse complement strand
TAAGTCGTTAATAAAATTTTCAAGATTGAGATATTGCTGTTTTTCATTTAAGTTTTCAAGGTGCAAATTCGGGTAACCCATAACTAAGGCATAAGATTCACCCAAAGAATAATTATGAACTAATTTATTTTGCAAATCATTTCGAAGTTTTTCATGATCATACTTGGTAAGATATTCTTTGACAAAATCTCCAAACTCTTCCCATCCGATGTTTTTGGGCATCCCGTATCTAAATGTGCACCGGTGTTCGATAAAGCAGCTGCATAAAATGAAAGATGCAATAACAGTATTTTGTTTACTAATTAACTTAATATCTCTTAAATCGTATTCCCGAAGACTATATTCGATCTGATTTTTTAGTTCTTCTCTATTCATTTTATATTTTCTTTCCTGATTCCTAAATATCCTCCAGTCTATTTCGGGCTTATGTCCAAAACCTTTCACTTTTTAGTGCAATACGAATAAATATAGACTTATCAACCTAAGTTCCCCTTTAGGGGAGGGGCTAAGACATCCAATTCACACCCGCTTCCGGATTCCATTTAATGGTTGATTTTTTAAGCTTTGTCCAGAATTCAATGGAACTCTTTCCTGTAATATCTCCAACACCAAACTTACTTTCATTCCAACCTCCGAATGAAAAGGGCTCTCTTGGTACAGGCACACCTACATTCACCCCAATCATACCTGCACTGGCGCGATCGATAATATAACGGGCCATACCGCCATTTTGTGTAAAAACAGAAGCGGCATTACCGTAGGGATTAGCATTTTCAATCGCTAATGCTTCATCCACTGTATTGGTTCGCATGATGGAAATAACCGGTCCGAAAATTTCTTCTTTGGCAACAGACATTTCCGGTTTTACGAAATCAATGACCGTTGGTCCAACATATGTTCCATTCTCTTTTCCTTTTACTTTAGCATGTCTGCCATCAACGAGTATTTTGGCGCCCTGTATTTCTGCTTCTGTTATATATCCTTCAATCCTTTCTTTTGATTCGGCATTGATCACCGCTCCGAGGTTTTCACCCGGAATAATTTTCCTGGCTTCTTCACAGATCTTGTCAATGATGTGATCAATGTTACCGACACCCACCATGGCACTGGCGGCCATACAGCGCTGGCCGGCACAACCACTCATGGAAGCGGCTACATTCTGCGCCGTCATTCCCGGAATAGCATCGGGCAATACCATCAAATGATTTTTGGCGCCACCCAGGGCTAAACATCTTTTGTAATTAGAAGTAGCCCGTTGGTAAACGATCTTTGCTACCTTGGTTGAGCCTACAAAAGAAACGGCCTCAATACCGGGATGATCACAAATAGCGTTAACGATTTCACTATCGCCATTCACAATATTAAATACCCCATCAGGTAAACCCGCTTCTTTTAATAATAACGCTAACCGGCCGCAACTCAATGGCACTTTTTCCGATGGTTTAATGATCATACAATTTCCTAAAGCTAGGGCATTCGGCAATGTCCAGTTGGGAACCATACTGGGAAAATTAAAGGGAACGATAGAAGCAACAACTCCCAGCGCCACATGCTCCGTTCTGCATTCCACTCCTTTACTTACTTCCAGTACTTCACCGGTGACCAGTTGAGGCAATGAAACCGCGAACTCCGTTAATTCAATACTTTTTTCAACTTCAGCTACGGCTTCGCCATAGGTTTTACCATTTTCTTCCTGCACCAGTTCAGCGAGTTCTTTCAAATGTTTTTCCAATAAATATTTATAGCGGAAGAATACCTGCACTCTTTCTTTGATGGGTGTTTTACTCCAGCCCGGGAATGCAGCTTTTGCGGCTTTTACAGCGGTATCAAGGTCAGCAGCGGTTGACATCGGAACCTTAGAAAGCAGGTTGCCATCGATTGGAGAGACTACATCAAGGGACCTTGCAGAAGAAGAATCGACGAACTTGCCATTGATGTAATTTTGAACAGGTGAGTACTTCATAAAATGTTTTTCTTTGTCAGGAATATAAAGACTTACGGCAATGATAAATATACTTAATTTAAGCAGGACTACAAGTTAAAGCCCATTCATTTATGACCCCACAGCGTACAGAAAAACTCACTTCCGTATTAAATAAAAGACAGCCTGATATTACGATCGTACTGGAAAATGTTTTTGACCCGCATAATATTTCCGCGGTCATGAGAACCTGTGATGCAGTAGGCGTCCAGGATATTTATATTTTAAATACAAAGATACCAAGGCATAAAAAATGGGGACCAAGAAGTTCATCCAGCGCGGCCAAATGGCTAACGATCCACCAGTATGAAAACGCGGAGGAATGTTTTTCATCCCTGCGGAAACGGTATTCGTCAATTTTAACGACACACCTGAGCAGCGATGCCGTAAGTTTACACCAGCTTGATTTTACTAGAAGTATTGCGTTGGTTTTTGGGAACGAGCACAGCGGTGTCAGTGAAGAGATCAGAGACCTGGCGGACGGAAATTTCCTGATACCGCAGGCAGGAATTATTCAATCGCTCAATATTAGCGTGGCGTGTGCCGTTACCTTATACGAGGCCTACCGGCAGAAGGACATGGCCGGGCATTATGATAAAAGGAGATTAGATGATAACAGGTATGATGAATTGATGAAGGAGTGGAGTTTTAAAAGGGAAGAATGAAATCAGGGAACAAGGAACAAGGTACAAGGCGCAAGGAACAAGGTGCAAGAGGGTGGATTCTCTCCAAAATGCCTTAGGACAATGTTGAATTAAAATGATAAGAACACTAATTATACTTTGGTCAGTGACATTCTTTTTTGCATTGCCTGTCGTAGGGCAGGAAGCGAAGAAAGTAAAGGTCACGGAACTTGAAAAAATAATTGCCGAAAGCAAAGGACCATTGATCATTAACTTCTGGGCCACTTTCTGCAAGCCCTGTATGGAAGAGATACCTCATTTTCAAAAGATGCAGGCGAAATACGAAAAGGATGGTCTGCAGGTATTATTCGTGAGTCTTGACCTGCAGGATGATTATCCCGCGAAAGTGAATGCATTTATCAAAAAAAGAAAAATGGCATCCGGTTGGCTGGATGAAACCAATGCCGATTATTTCTGTCCGAGGATAGACCAGGCATGGACCGGTGCTATTCCTGCCACACTGTTTATTCATAACGGAAGAAAGTACAGAAAATTCATAGAAGAGCCACTATCAGAAGAAGGGCTTGCAAATGAGATCAGGTCTTTAATAGGCAAAAGCCATTAGGTCGTTTCCTCCTGGTCCCTGTTTGCATAAAGCTGTTGAAGCAAATAGATAAAGTAGATCCCGGATCCCAGACTTACAATCGCAAGGATAAGACCCAGCGGACTTGAAGCCTGGATGCTCTTTGCAATGGAAAAACCTACCAATACCATAAAACAGAGAATGAGAAAGCGGTTGACGAATGTGTGGGAAAGCATAAGCGTGGTTTTAGGTGAGGAAATGCGGTTGGGTAGAAATGGGATGCAGGTTCAATTTTTTTCCATACCCGGTCATTAAAAAACCTGCACTTTTTTTTGTGCAGGTTTTACGAACTGGATTTATAAAGATTAAAGTCGTTTTATACCGCAGCCGACAAATTTGGTTTTTGACGTGGAAACAGCTTTTCCGGATACCATTTCTTCCATGGCGATCCTGGCGTGTTGGCGGGTAACCTTATCGGGGCCATTGGCATTATCATCAATGGCTCCGTGGTAGACCAGCTTGCCGGTTTTATCAAATAAAAACACCTCTGGGGTCCGGGTAGCTCCGAATGCATCGGCCATCTCAGAATTCTTGTCCACTACATAATTGAATTTATACCCCTGCTCTTTTCCGTATTGCTGCATATCTTCAAAAGATTCGCCATCACCCCTGGTTGCCTCATTTGAATTAAGCACGATTACGCCAATCTCATTATCCATAGCAAACTTTCCCGTTTCCAATGTTCTTGACTGGTATTTACCTACCACCGGGCATGTATTACAGCTGAACATCACCAACAATCCGTTCTTTTTCATTACCTCTTTAAAGGAGATCTCCTTGCCGGAAACGTCTTTCATTTTTGCTTCCGCCTTAGGTAGGGTTGAGCCGATTGTTATGGGATCAGCGACTGGACGCAAAGCTACAATGGCAATAGCAGCGACGGGTAAGAAAGAAAAGAGTATTTTTTTCATGATGTCTGATTTAAGGTTCTTTACAAATTTCATCAAAAATCATGGAGTATGGCTCCCGCCGGCAAGGTTTTTATTCCTTTCGTCCACTTCATGCTTCAGGTAATTGATACTTACGTTCAATTCAAATCCTATCAATAACACGAGTGAATTGAAATATATAAGCAGCATGATTATCAGCACCGTGCTGATAGACCCATACAGTTCGTTGTAATTGGAGAAATTGCTCACCCAGTAAGAAAACCCCGCTGTAAATATTATCATGAGAAATGTAGCTAAAATCGAACCAGGGTTTACCAGTTTCCATCGTTTATGAACCGCCGGAGCGTAGCGGTAAATAAAGGAAATGGAAAAAAAGAACATCATTATGATAAGTATCCAACGGAAATTATCAATGATCCAGATAAGCAATGTATTGGTTACTCCGAGCCATCGTAAGACAGAGCCCTGCATGATCAGGGCCAACAGCGTAGCAAAAAGCAGGACAAAAAGAATGAGAGTAAGACGGAGAGCTATAAATCTTTCCTGGTGCTCCTTTCTTTTCTTAAAGCCGATATAGTTTTTATCAAAAGATCGCATTACGCCCAGCACGGCATTCGAAGAGAAAAACAAGGCCAGCAAAAGACCCGTTGACAACAGACCTGTTCTTGGTTTGTTCAGAATATCAGAAATGAATTTTATCAATCCCCCGTTATCTTTTTCACCCGGCATTACATCCTTTATCAACGAAAACATTTGGTTGATGAAGGCCTGCGAAATAGGCAAATGTGGAATCAATGTAAACAGGAAAATAACCGCAGGCGGAATAGCCATCGTAAAGTTGAAAGCAATGGCGGACGCTCTTTCAGTGAAACCTGTTTTACCCGCCTGCAAAAAAAAGAACCGTATCACATCAAACAGCGGAATACCCTGGAAACCGGGCAGGAAAATTTTTTTACTTTTCCTGATCAGGAAACTCACAGGCGGGGAAACCAGGAACCTTCGATGTAATTGGGTCAGCCAATGCATGCAGTTTATTTGATATTTCGTTTATTCAACTCCTGCTGGTACAGCCGGGCAAACTTCATGTGTTCCGCATAGTTGGTAGTAAAAATATGCGAGCCATCAAAAGTACTATTGGCAACAAAATATAAATAATCTGTTTTTGGAGAATCCAACACTGCATCTATCGTTTCCAATTGCGGTGTGCAAATCGGCCCTGGCGGAAGACCCTTGTTCGTGTAGGTATTATAAGGCGAAACCACTTCTTTATGTACATTCAAAACTCTTTTCAACCCAAAACTTCTTAAAGCGTATTTTAACGTAGGATCAGCCTGCAAAGGCATACCTTTTTTAATGCGATTGAGATAAACGCTGGCGACATTGGGCTTATCTATTTTTGAATTGGTTTCTTCATCAATGATCGAAGCAACGGTAGACACCTCTAAAGGGGTAATGCCTAAGCTATCCGCTTTTAACTTTCGTTCCGGCGTCCAGAATGTTTTATAAGCCGTATAAAACTGTTCAAAAACGGCCCCGGGTGTTGTATTCCATTTGATGGTGTAGGTGAAAGGCATGGCAGCAGCCATTACGGTATTGCTATCTAGTCTATATTGCTCTAAGGAATCAGTACTATTCAGAAAATGGATCATCTGTGTTGAATCACATTCAAAAACGGCTCCGATCCTGGAAGCCAGTGTTTCTTTTGTCCTTATCTTGGTGATCACAAAATTTACAGGAGTTTGCTGACCGTTTTTCAGCATCCGGACCAGGCCTACAATACTCATTCCTCTTTTTATTTCGTAACGGCCGGGCTTTATGGTCTTATAACCGATCATTTTCGCCGCCCAGTTAAACCAGGTTGGGCTGGACACTATTCCCTGGTTACGCAGGTCGGCTTCTAACAGACTATATGTTTCGCCTGTTGAGATATAGAAGAATTTCTTTTCCGGAACATGAACGGTTGGCCCAAAGAACTTCCAACCAACAAAGGCGGCTATTAAAATAAGAAAGACAGCGACACCTACTATTATTTTCCTTTTCATGATGGACTTTTCGTTTTTCAATTAAGGATGGATTAAAATGCAGATAAAAAACAAATTAAATAAAAAACCCTGTCTTTGCGACAGGGTGTACAAATATTATACTGTTATAACTATTTATTTGTGGTATCGAAGGGTACTGTGTTAGCCGGTAATTGACCCGGTGTAGCAGCAGGCTGTGACGAAGCAGGTACAGGAGCTTCTCCGGCTTTATTGGTCTGAGTAGCAGCTACATTACCCGTTGGGATGAAGAAAGCTGAAAACAGGCACAAGGCGCCAACCAGGCCGGCAAATATCCAGGTTCCTTTCTCCAGTACATCAGTCGTTTGTTTTACCCCCATCAGTTGGTTGCTGAATCCCCCGAAACTTCCGGATAAGCCGCCACCTTTAGGGTTTTGTATCAACACGATAAGACCGAGTACCACAGACGCAAGGATGATCAGTATCACAAATAAAATAGTCATGTCACAAATTCTTTAATTGGTCAATTTTGGCTGCAAAATAAGAGCTTTTGTCGGGATTGAGCAAACTTAATTTATCGTAGATTTCCCGGGCCTTGACCTGGTTTCCCTGCTTTTCCCATACCTCGGCCATGGCTTCGGTGACAACTTCCCGGTCATTGATAGAGAGCTCAGCCATTTTTTCCACTTTTTTCTCATCTACTACGCTGACCGCGGCGGCTATTTCGGTTACCGGTAGCTTTTTCATCACCTTCAGCCATTCCGTAAAGCTTTTCAGCTGCCGGCTAAACTGATCTTTGGGTTTTTCTTCTGCCGAAGGTCGTATTCCCTGTGAAGCAAAATAGTCGACGGTATGGTAGGGTTCGAATGTTAATTGTGTCTTTGAGGTGTCAACTGGTTCAAACGTAAACTTTGGCATTTCTATCAATAACTCCGGTTGATACTGCCCGGCATGGCTGTCTGCATGTGCCAATTCCTGTTGCCGGACAAATCTTGTTTGATCAACAACTTCTTCATGCGTTACAGGGATCTCCATTTCTGCTGCAGGTTCCGGGAAAAATTCTTCTTTTTTTATCGGTATTGCCACTGGAGCTTCGGCAGCGGTATTGAGCAAATGATTCCCGATAACTTCTTCCTGTGTTACAGGGATCTCCATTTCCGCCGCCGGTTCCGGAATGACTACGTCTTTTTTTATTTGGATAGCAACGGCAGCTTGGGAATGGGTGGTCTGCAAATAGTTTTCGACAACTTCTTCGTGCTTTACCTGAATTTCCATTTCTGCCGCCGGTTCCGGAATAAATTCTTCTTTTAGTATTGCAAGAGTAACAGGGCCAGCAGCAGTATTCAGTAAATGATCAAACCACAGCGGGTTTTGAAAATACAGCGAAGCTTTTCGCACCTGTTCTTTCAGCTGCCATGAATTTTCTTCTTTTAATTTTTTTACAAACAGAAATTGGGCAGGTGCGAAAAATGGATATTGACTGGTTAATTGCCGCAACTCATCTATGCTGCACTCGCTCAAGGAAGGTTTACCTGCAATTGAGTTGGTTATATCATTGACAGAAAAGTTCATGACCACAAGTTAAGAATTTAGCGCTATTTTATCGAGGGAGTGCAACAGGTCGTTGGATGATTTTGAGATATTGGGCTTTTGCCTTGAACCTTATGCCTAGTATTTTGAACCTTTCTTATTACCAATTGGAAAAAATACGGTTGAAAATATCATCGGTAAGCCCACGCAGAATTTCGTCGGCCAACTCGGCTTCCGCTTGTGTCAACGATTTTGATGCGCCATATTCAAAATTCCGGCTGACATCATATTCCTGGGTTTTATTGGCTTTCTGATCATTCAATGTAATGTGTACGGTTACCGTAAGCCTGTTGGTGGCTACCTGTTGTTGGGAGATACCGGAGGTGCTGGAGGTGTAATTAGAAATATATCCTTTAATGTCCCAGTCGGCGTTATCATTATTCGTTTGGGAAAGTCTTGTCTGGCTGACGATCTTTTGCCGCAATTTATCAGTGAGACGCGGGCTAAGCTGGGGGTTAACATAAGGCGCCCTGTTCTCTATAAAATTTACTTTCACTGTTTTAATACTATCAGGGATAGAAATATCGCGGAACTTATAAATATTGCAGCTGCTACTACCTGTGCCAATTAAAAACAACGCCCCAAGCAAGAATAGAAAATAGGAAGTGTACAGTACTTTTTTCAGGTACCTTCTTTCGGACTTCTGACTTCCGTCCCGATAGCTATCGGTATCTGAC
>JANOCH010000105.1:0-5753 GCA_031412015.1 Chitinophagaceae bacterium | reverse complement strand
CCAAAATTTGAGGCGCTGGTTATTGGTGAGCAATCCATTTTCGGCATACCATAAACTGTAATACGATTGAAACCAACTGCCTCCACGCAGGTACGAAAACCAATGCATGCCATCATCATGAAAACTAGCTGTCATTTCCGCTACATTGCCCGCCATATCCAACAAGCCAAATGGGCTGGCCCCGGCAAGAAAAGAACCTACAGGCTTTGCCTGGTTGGTGCCAATGTTTGCCTTTGTACTATCGTAGGTATCGCCCCATGGAAACAGCCAGCCCTCTTTTCCCTGGGCGGCATATTGCCATTCTTCTTCGGTTGGCAAATCTTTGCCCGCCCATTTTGCGTAAGCCATGGCATCCCAATAATCTACAAACACCACCGGGTAATTTTCCTGTCCCTTGGGATAAATAGCATTTTTCCAATGCCTCAAAAAATTTTGACTGTCGCTCGGTTTATACCCAGATGCATCCAAAAATTGTTTGAATTGCTTATTGGTGACTTCCGTTTTGTCAATATAAAAATCTTTCAGTTCGATATAATAGTCTTCTACGTACGCATCGCCTAATGGTCCCTCTACATATTGATTCAGTTCAAGACCTTCACGCCAGCGGTTTTGCTGTTGGTAGTGGAAGTTGGTGCCTTTAATGAATACCATGCCTGCGTTGCTACCCTGTGCACAGGCGTTTGATGCAATGCCCATGATACTTGCAAAGCAACTGATTGCTCCAAAAAATAGTAATCGAACTTTTATCAGACTTTCCATTTTGAAGTTTTAAATTAATACCCTACCATTACCAGATATACATCTTTTACTTCGTTATCATCATTACGGTATTGCAGCATCACGTATCCATCGCTGTTTTGCCTGCACTCACTTTTTGTAAACGACAGTATTGTACCTGCAAGCACATTTTGGCTAATATCATTCCTTAATCCGGCATCAAAACCTACTAATTCAATTTTTCCGGATGCAATGCCTGGTGTGGTTGCAGCCCATCCAGAGTCTGTTTCAACTACTTTGATAAGTTTTGGGGTGGCGATAAAACATCCGAGGTCTTCGGGCATTTCCTGCGGAAGAAAAGCCATTGTTTTACCGTTAACTGTTTTAACTTCTACAGGCCGCTTATTCCAAACATCGGTTATATGCCAGTTGTTGGGAATATCAACATGGAATAAATTCCCAATGATGCGGTTATCAAAAAAGTGTGAAACGCCATCATGGTTGGCCTGGAAAAGGGTGAAGGCCTGCACATCCGCCGCTAAAAATCCGTTTACGAACAATTCGTCTTTTTCGGTTGTGAGGAGAGGTACTACATTGCTTGAATTAAATGCATCCGAATAATCATGCATGATGGTATTGTAGCGGTGGATGAGTATTTTTTCATCGGCCGATTGAAGGTTGATTTCTCCAAATACATCGTCCCAAACAACTAAGCCCGTGGCATTGAAAAAGGCTTTTTTAATAAGCGGCATTCTGTCCCTGTCCCACCGCTGTATTTGAAAAGCACGGTGTTCGGGAATAATAAATCGCAACAGATCAACACGGGGTAAGGGCAAACTTTTTCTTGGATGATCCCAACTGGTGGTGGTCACCTCAAGCCCCTGTAAATCGGGGCGACCTTCGGTTACAAATAACGCATCGGGGTTAAACTGATCAACTGCCTGTCTGAATTTGTTGTTTGATTTCTGTTCGGTATCCAGTAAGAGCCCATCCGCATTGGTGTTACCCAATATATTGGCCTGGGCCTTGTACATATCAGTCCGTTTGCCAATTACATCCCATGGATTGTAAGCGAGGTACACATGTGTGTTGAACTTGTGTGCCCGGTCAACAAAATCTTTCAGACCTGGTACGCCTCCCGGTAAATCTTCATACAACGCAAACTGGTCACGGGGGTCAACACCAACCCTTGGATAAGCATGCCAGAAGTAAAATTGGTCGAAACCACCGTACTCTTTTTTAGCGTTGTTTAGAAAATTTTCTACCAGGTATGTATTGGTCCTGGGATCGTACAGGCGGTGATTAAACATAAACGAATGATAGGCAAGAAAATCTTTTTTATACTTTGCCTGCCCAGGCCTTTTATAAAAACTAAAATCAAAATTGCTCCTCACTTTATTTCTATACCAGTTAAACGCCTGGTGCCAGTCACCGGAGAATATTTTAAAAGTGCCTTTTACAATTTGAATGGTGTCTTGTTTTTTTATTTGCACCGCAGCAGACGGCCAGAGTGCCTGGTGTATGGTTTGGGTATTCCAGTTAACATCTGATTTTTCCCGATCGAACATTACACATATTTCTTTTGCCGGAAATTCAAGCACTGTGGGGAAAGAGGGATCCTGGTAAAATTGCATACTAACTGAGGGAACTGCAAGCTGCCGCTCCCAGGTATCGAGTGTCTTGTATTTACTAATGATTGCTTCGGTGTATTTTTCCAATACATATTCTCCTCCCTTGTTATAAATCAGTGTTCTGTCACCGCCGGGATCGGGCTGAATAGCCGCCAGCCAGGGTATACCGGGAGTTGCAGAAGTGGTGTTACCGTTTCGGTACAAATCGCTGAAACCTTCCTTAAACAGGTTGGCCAGTTTGATATCTGTTGTAATGGCTGCACTGTTATCAAACCCAAGATCGATATAAAGGTGAAAAGGATTTTCGACGTAGTTTGACCAGGCATGAATTAAAATATGTGCCTTTTTGCCCTCTCTTTTTATAGTAACCTGGCGCAGAGCAAAACCCACATTGTTGAGGCTAAATGTATTATCGATGCTTACCAGGGGCATTGGTTTTTCAACTGGTATTAGTTGTAGGCGGGCCGGTAAATATTGCAAACTGGTAACCTCTAACCGGTCGTTGATTTGCAGTTTTAATGAGAGACTGTCGTTGGTTACATAAATTACCTTAGGATTAATTTCGTTTGGTTCGGCCCTGACTGTTAATTGGCTAAAAACATTATGGGCACACAGTAGCAGGCAAACTAACAGAAAAGATGATATTTTTTTAGAAAAGTTCCTCATTACTTATTGCTTGTAAAAGGTATTCTTTGTCCTTTTTTAAATATAATATCGCCACATTAACAATGATGAGAATTGAAACAGCCTGGTAATTTGTCGGCCATTTTTATTTATCGTGCCGCAATGATTAACGCAAGCCCGACAACATACAACAGCAGCATCAGGTTTAAAATAGTACCTGTTCCCCTGGGTGCGTCCTTGAATTCCTTCCAAATAAATATACCCCAAATGGCTGCAACAACTGTTGCGCCCTGGCCAAGACCATAGGAAATTGCCGGCCCGGCTTTACCAGATGCGATTATGCTGAACGACATTCCAATACACCATATACCACCGCCTAAAATACCTGTAAAATGATTATTAAAACCACCTTTAAAATAGTCGGAGTAGGATACCGGTTTGCCAACAAACGGCTTCTTCATTAAAAGCGAGTTAAATAAGAAGTTGCTCAGTAATATTCCCACTGCGAAAAAAAATACTGCGGTATAAGGGCTGAGTTTTCCGACTAGAGGTGCATCAAAATCTGGAAACATGGCTGCTGCTACATATTTGTAAAAAAATCCCATTAATCCACCTGCAACAATTGAAAGTATTAACCCTTTAGAAGAGGTATTTACAGAACCTGCCTTCATTTTGCGATAGGCATTTGCGTTAAGCAAAATAGCAGCAACAATTAAAACTACCCCACCAACAATCAACGTAACATTTCCAAAGGGGCTATCAATATAATTTACAACTACACCAATTACCAATGCCAGCCCAATACCTACGGGAAAAGCAACAGCCATACCAGCGATAGAAATGGCAGCTACCAGCAAAATATTGGCTGCGTTAAAAATTACCCCACCAATAGCGGCTGAAATGATATTGGCCGGATCGGCCTGTGCAACATCGGTGAGAAATGCCCTGCCGCCCGATCCACTGCTGCCAAGGGTAAAGGCAAATATCAACGAGACTAGTAATATGCCTATTACATAGTCCCAATAAAACAACTCGAAGCGCCAGTTGCTTGAGGCCAGTTTTTGTGTATTGGCCCAGGAACCCCAGCATAGCATTGTGATGACACAAAATAAAATGGCGGTTGAATAACTTTCTATGATAAACATTTATTGGTTATTAGTAATTAATGGTGAGGTAACTGGTTTGTCGCTAAAGATGGTTACAGTGGTTGAACGCACACTATGGTGGGGGCTGGTGTTCAGCACCCTAATCATCACCGTATGTTTTTGATTTGGCAATTCATACTTCCAAAATAATTCATGGCGCCTGGTTGTGAAATTGGTAGGGAGTTTAGCCTTTTCAACAAGTTTTCCGTCAATGCTCAATTCAGCTTCAAAAACGTAATCTTCTGTGATGTCCCTGTTTTTCTGCGCTTCGCCACTTAATATAAAACCAGTACCGGTAAACGAAAATGATAGGGTATCCACATTGTTATTGTAAAGGTTCCTGTTTTCTATAGGATAGATGCCTGGAAAGCCTTTTTCAAACGAAACAGCTATTGGTACTTGTTGCTTGAACGTTATCGCTTTATCGGTGACTTTCCCGCCATTCTTTGCGACGTTGAGTAATGCATGCCTGAACCCAATATCATACACCTTGTTCAACGAAATAGTGGTGTATTTAAAGTCGATGTCTTCTGCTTCTTTCAAACCCATTTTCCAATATGTAGGAATTTCATTGTAACCCAGTACGGTGCCCAGAATGCCACCAGCAGATGATGGATTGCAATCTGCATCCTGTCCGGCCCTGGTAGCAATATCAAGGGTTTTACTAAAGTCGCCACCACCATATAACAACCCTAATACAACATAAGCGGAGTTGACCTTTGCATCAATATTGAATGGTCTGAAAATACCATCAGCGCAGGCAATATCACTCGACCATTTCTTTTGAATGTTGAACCAGTTACTGTGCCAATCTTGCGGAAACTGTTTGTGCCATTTGATTACATCATTGATGCATTGGTAAAACTCAGTCTCTTTTGGAATGGTTTTTAAAGCTTCCGAAACTATAGTACCGATGTTATTATTGGTAAAGGAAAGGGCATACATGGCACCAATAAAAACACCACCATAGTACCCGTCGCCATAGTTCATGATGTGACCAATTTTATCACTGATTTTAGAGGCTGCATTTGGCATACCGGGGCTCATAAGCCCGGCGTAGTCGGCTTCTATCTGGTAGTCGATATCTTCGGAGTGAGGGTTATTTTTCCAAAACCCAGATTGAGGGGCTTTTATTCCATTTAAGATATTGTAACGTGCAGCCTGGTTGGCGTGCCAAAGCACATACCCTGCATTAGCAAAAGCATTGGCAAAAGAATCCACCGGGGCATCAATACCATATTTCTCCATCACATCAACAAACGTAAGATCCATATATAGGTCATCGTACAAGCCTGGAATTTCCACCATTGTTTTTTTCAAATATCCATCGTACCATAACAACGGCTGATAATCCTGTATAAAGGTTCCATTAAACCTGAACTCGTATGGCCCCCCGAAAGTCACCCCAATTGTCTGGCCTGCCCACCCTCCCTTTATTTTATCCTTTAAAACCTCCGTTGAAATAATAACAGTTTTTTGTGCATACAAAGAACAGGCTACAAAAAACAGCAAGGCAATTATTAATACTCTTTTCATTTGCTTCAATTAACAATGGTTAGAAATTATTTGGTTAGTATAAATCAAATTACAATTATTGATATTGGCACGCACCTAAATCAGGCGATACTCCTTTGAG
>JANOCH010000104.1:0-6205 GCA_031412015.1 Chitinophagaceae bacterium | reverse complement strand
CAGATTACGAATAAAGCTCAGCTATAAAATATATTTTCATCTTCATATCTTTACTCAGCATAAGTCCAGGCTTACGTAACACGGAATATCGCCACATCGCAAACCCGAACGTCGTGTATACCCTAGCTCATGATGTTCAATAGTAAAGTAATTTATGAAAAGTAAAGCCTGCCGGAAAACTATCTTCAAAACTATTACCCAATCCACCATCCTGATGCCCGCACTTGTGATAACAACCTCGTGCAGTTTAAAGAAAGTGACCTTAAAAAGAGGAAGATAAACTATTTCACGCTGGTCCACCTGAAAGTGGTTTTGGCGTAACTTTCTTCGGGCTTTACAAAGACAAAAAATACATTTTTTGCGAAGGTGATTTTATTGAGCCTGGTTCCTACACCGGTGATTTTAAACTGTCAGGCGATACGATCACATTGTATAACTTAAAAAAACATAGTGGCATCCCTTCTAACCGTTTTCTAATTCAGCGTTTGAATGAAAGGGATCGATTTAATGGTTCTGGAGGGAAGGTCTTTCCGCTTGATTCAGATAATCAGGTTGTTGACGATGGAAGGCATTATTTTCTTATCAGGTTAGATAGGTTGAAGAGTAGTCAGTAACGGGTAGGTGTAAAAAATCCGGCATACTATCAAAATACTACATATAACGTTATCAATTAGCCGGTAAACATTTTAATTTACCTAAATAGACTCTCACTGATTTTCGGGAATATCAGGCATTAAAAAGACCACACCGAAGTGTGGTCTCCATAGCTAAACCTTTCTGAGCAATTATTTATTGTTTGATCATTTTGAACGTTTCTCTGCGATCTCCCTGAGTTACTTCCACGATATAGGTTCCGCTGACAAAATTTTGTCCAAAACTAAAGCTTGTGAATCCTGCGCTACGTTTTGTCAATAGAACTCTTCCCTGGATATCCATTACTTTTATTTCAATTGGTTCGGATTTGCCGCTTTGTAATTGTAACGTAAAATGGTTGTTGGATGGATTGGGGAAAGCTTTGATTCCTAATTGTCTGTTACCTTCTTCTTCCTCTGGCATCTTATAACCTTTGGTGATCAATTCACAAGGTGATTCATTGCATTTACCCAACTTAACAATGGACTTCACTTTGTAAAGGAATGGAATTGAATAAACGCTAACCGGAACAGTCTTTGAATAACCCGTTCGGCCATCGTGAGCAACACAAGCATAGACAAATTGTCCGTATGTCTTAGGCACCCTTATATCCGTCACACAAATCGTGATGCTGCAAGTAGAAACACAACCGTTTTTGTTTGTTATTTCTGCTGTAAAAGTGAAACTGCCCTGTTCCGTCGCCGTGAAAACGGGATGAGCAGTGTTGTAATTACTTAATTTGCCCCCACTCCATTTATACGTGTAAGGTGCCCCGGTTTCGGGAGTATTTGTTTTCAGCGTTAATTGTTGCGGGCCATAACCAAGGTAAAGATTGGTGGCAATTCCACCGGTAAATGTTTGGCTAGAGGGTATTGCTGTAATACTACAAGGTGCTGAAGGAATTACTGTAAGTATTTTAAATCCTTTTAAATTGTTACAACCCCTTGCACCATACTGTGTAGTTGACCCGGGTGTTACAGTAATAGAAGATCCCGTCTCACCAGTAGTCCATTTATAAGATGGACTTCCTGTGGCCGTTAATACCGCTGAAGCTCCTTCGCAAATAATACCATCGTTTGGTGTTCCCGAATTTTCTGTCACTTGTATGCCCGGCACATTGATTTCAAATATTGCCAACGTCTTGCTTACCTCAGCCGATGCAATGAGTAAAGGCTTACCGGTCGGGCTTTCCCAGGCAGGAACAAATATCAAACCCTCAACGCCCAAATCCTCGGGTGCGTTGATATATTGCAAAAAGACCGGACGCTTTGGATTACTCACATCATAAACCACAATGTCACCGGTACGTTCGAGGCCAATAAAGGCATAAGGCACGTCAACAATGGAGGCAATCACAACAGCTTCCGGCTCCGGACCCTTATTGTCACTACGGGTGTCGAAAGACGCCGCGGTACCATCTGAATTGAAAAAAGTTGGCGTTTGTGCAGCCGTGATTTGCTCCAGCTCATCGCCGCTGTCAAATACCTGTTTTCCTTCAGCATTCCAGATACTGAACGAACGGGCGCCTAAAGCCTGGATCCGGTCAAAATCTCCATCGCCGTCGGTGTCGCCCGATGCATTGGTTAACTGAAGGCGGCCAAGATTTGCATTACTTTTTAAAGTAACTGCATTAGGAAAAGCAACAGGGTCCAGTACATACCCCGCAGCGCCAACCCGGATCTCTTCAGAAAATCCGGGCCAGTCTCTGGCATCGCCTTCATTGGCGGTAATGTAATATGTTTCACCATTTATTGTGTATTGCGCAATGGCATCCGGCTGATACATTCCGTGAACCGGCCAGTTTTGAATATTGATCTTACCGGTGCTTGAAGTAAGATCGCGGTCACTTGCATCCAGCCCGTTATATTGTAAGTTTATCAGACCAAGCAATGGTTTTTCTGCACCGCTATTTGGATAAGGTGAAAATGTACCGGCTATGGTATCAATACTTGTTCCGGCAACGGTAAAATCATTGTCATTGATCAATGCCAGGGTATTCCGGTCAATGATGGCAAGGCCTTCAACTTTTTCAACATTATTATAGGCCGTCAAAGCGAGGTCAACATGCAATGTTTTGGCAATAAGGTTAATACCCGCTGCCGTCAACTCCGCCGGCGTCATCTGATCAAGTGATTTTCCACTATACAGAATATCATTTGCAGCATTGATAGGTGTTGCACCAACCAGGCTAAAACGATATATTTTCTTTTGAATATTACTTACGGGATCGCTGTCTATCGCATCATCGTCCCGTTCTACCACAAGTATCTCACCATTACCTAGGGCCACAGCGTCGCCAATCTTATCAGCCCGTGTATCCGTAGCAGACACGGCAGCAGGGTTATCCATTCTATAGATATACTGCGCGGTAGTCGTTTCGGTAGCTGGATCAAATTCCACTATACGGATGTTCTGCAAACCATTCAAAACCGTATTGCTCAACGAGGCGGGATTGCGGAGGGGACTTTGTACAAACGCATACAATTTTCCATTTTGAAAAGCTACCGCTTCAAAGCCACGATTTTGCCTGCGCTGCGCCAATACGGCCGGTAAAGCTTCGACACCAAATGTTCCGGCAGGTTTGCCTGCAGCCGCCGCCGTACCAATGGGAACATAACGTTTGATGAGCACACCGTTAGAATCGAAATGATAAATTGCCGGACGATATTCATCAACCATCCAGAAGCTTCCATCGGCTGCCACATAAATACCTTCCAGGTCAGCTCCGAGGGGATCCAGTGGGAGAACATCATTTAATAAATCAACGGGCACTTCATCATTGTAGGCCTGGCTAGCATTTGCACCAAGTGATATGTTCGACACGCCTGTTAATAATTGGCCGGCAGAAACTTTGAGTTGTATTCGTTGGGTGATAATGATCCGTCCATTGTAGCGGTCTACTTCAAAGCGTATGATCTCCGGTGCAAACTTTGGAAGAAAGAATGGCCGGTAGATGCCGGTGGGTTCACCATTAGGGCCCCTGTCAGTATGGGTAATGAATTTTAAATTTCCATTAGCGGCATAACCTTCAAAAGCCAGCCCTGAGAAGCCACCCAGGGGAATAGACTGGTCAGCGGTTGTTGATCCGATCGAAGAAAGGTTGTTGAAATCAAAAGTTTCAACCCCAAAAACAGAAACCTTGTTATGATCTTTTAAACCCAGAGGAATAATTTTCAGCACCGTTGCAGAAGCGATGTCAACAATGGCCAACGCATTATTTTCCTGGAGTGTTACCACGGCCTGTTTGCCGTCAGGAGAAATAGCAATGTACTCCGGTTCAATATCTTGTGCAACCGTCGCATTAGGACCATAGATACGAACTCCTGCCGCTTTTAATGCATCGGCCTGTGAATTAAACGCCGTGAAGGACGCTGTTTGCACAGTGGCATTTGTCACACCGGCTGAAAGATCAACAATGCTTACAGAGCCTTCGGGATCAAAAGAGCTGGGCTGGTTATAACCGTTGGGTTCACCTTCGTTAGCGGATAACAACTTTTTGCCATCAGCAGTAAAAGTGACCATATCCGGCAAATAGCCTACTTCAACGGATTTCAATATCTTACCTGTAGTGGCTTCGTATAATGTAACTCTGCCGGGTTGTTGCGCATTGGTAGTTGCGTTGACTACAGCATAAGATGCTGCAACAACACCATTTTTATAGGCAACACTATTTGGCAAAGCATTGCTGCCGGAAGGAGGGCTAAATCCCAACGGCAATGATCCTTTCAATGCCAGAGAACCTTTGTTGCTTAATGTGTAGTATTCAATTACGGGCCCGGCCACGGTATATACCCGCTTGCTGACCGGATCATAGGTCGATATTTCGGCGCCATTAACACTGGCAATACCACCAATTTTGTTTAAAAAGTTACAGTTATCAGGCACTTCCTGCGCTTGCATCCATAGCGATACAAATAATAATCCCGGTAAAAAAAAACTTTTAAATGCTGTAAAAATTCCTTTAGCATGGCTAAAAATAAGAGATAGGTAAAATTTTTTCATAAACAATTAGTATTGGTGGTAAATAAAGGGCCGATAAATGTAAGGGAGAAAAAAACCGGGGAAACGCGGTAGTCAAAAGTTTATCAAAACTTAATATTGAATTAATGTCTGGAACGTGGAAAACAGACGCCAGATTCACCCTTTTAAAAATTCTAAACGCAAGGTAAAGTGATATTTTTTACTCGCTACATACCCTCGACGTCTTGGCTATTTCACTGCGATCACCATAGGCTGACCCCTGACGTCCGGGCTTTGTGCAAGTTGGGAAATAACGTTTCATCTTCCCGAAACCGCTGCCGATTGATGGTATAAAGTTGAAGTTAAGAACAAAGGCCGCTAGATATTCGTCTGTTGGAACTGAACTGGGATTTGCGATGGTAACGTCCTGGGATCGCTTCTCCAGGAACCAAACAGAATCGTTCTCCATGATCAACAGATTGAAGAACTACGGCTGCGAAGCACAAGCCATTGAACAACCATTGGATCTATCAGTTCCGGAAAACTTAATGATCCTTTCAGTGTACCTGGCCATGCCGGACATTGATAATAGAAGGCGCTCCATGAAAATCACTGAAGGCGTAAGAGCAGCAAAAAAACAAGGACGTTGGTTAGGTAAGGCACCCTTTGGCTACAACATCGAGAGGGATGAAAAGAATAGGCCTTTGTTAGTTCCCGGAGAGAAAGCAAAAGTGATAAAGAAGATATTTGAAGATATAGCCAATAGAAAAACACAATCCGAAGTGAAGGAAGATCTTAAGAAAAAAGGGTTATATTTTTCCAGAACAACATTCTCAGAGATGATCAGGAATCAATTGTACATCGGAAAGATATTTGTTACAGACGGTACTAAAGAAAAAGGTTACTATGTAAAAGGAATTCACCACGGGTTAATTCCCGAATCGTTGTTTAACCAGGTACAAGAAACTTTGGAAGAGAATTTAAAGCAAAAGAAGTTTGTAAAGGCGAAAAGCTTTAGGGAGGAATTTTTTCTAAGGGGCATAATAAAGGGTGAAAACTGCGGGGCTAATCTTACCGGAAGTGCCTCCAGAAGCAAAAATGGAGTTCGTCACCAATATTACCACTGTAATCATTGCCATGAAGTCAGGATGAGAGTGAACGAAATAAATGAAAGAATAGAATCAATATTGGATAAAATAAAAATCGACACAGTGGCAAAAAAGGTTTACGACCTTATGATCAGAAAAATTTTAATGCAGGATAATATGATACAGCGACGACCAGTTGACAAGGTTCAAGCAGATATTGCCCAGTGCGAAGCCAGGATCAGGAAACTGGAAGATGGGTATGCTGATGAATCAATCGATCTGGAAATGCTTAATAACGGACTAAAAAGATACCGGGATGAAATGAAGCGCTTGAAACACGAAATAGAATCGAACAGGGAAGATCATTCGATCTATCAGCAATACATGAAAAAGGGTATTGATTTGCTGACTAACATTCCCATGTTTTATCAAAAAACTGATGCCGCAACTAAAAAGAAGGTGCTGTGTTCGATTTTTCCTGAAAACTTATTTTTTTATAAAGAAAAAAGTCGAACACCACGAAT
>JANOCH010000103.1:0-17072 GCA_031412015.1 Chitinophagaceae bacterium | reverse complement strand
CGGGTTGATTTTTCTTCCGGCAACCTCCTCTTTTAAAAGTTGAGAGCAAATAAGAGCGAACAAAATTTTAACCAACAAATGAAATTAAGCTGGATAGATATCAGTATGGTATTGGCATACCTGGTCACGATGGTGATGGTAGGCTGGTACTATAGAAAAAAGGCCAGGCAAAATAAAGAAAGCTACCTGTTGGGAGGTAAAAGCCTCCCCTGGTATAAACTGGGCTTGAGCGATGCCAGCGATATGTTTGATATAAGTGGCACCATGTGGATGGTGGCGCTCTGTTTTGTGTATGGATTAAAAAGCATCTGGATACCCTGGTTGTGGCCGGTATTCAACCAGGTGTTTATGATGATGTTTTTAAGTAAATGGCTCCGGCGAAGTAATGCCAACACCGGCGCGGAATGGCTTCAAACCAGGTTTGGATTGACGGGCCCCGGAGTAAGGGGTTCGCATATTGTTGTCATCGCATTCGCCCTGATCAGTTGTCTCGGATTTTTAGCCTATGGTTTTGTAGGGCTTGGAAAATTCATGCAGGTATTCATTCCCTGGGATGTGGTCAAAGGCTATGTCCCGTTTGATATCGCGGAAAAATATGTACCTCATTTTTATGGCATCGTCTTTACATTATTTGCTATGTTCTATTCCATTATCGGCGGTATGCATAGCATCGTTACCGGTGATGTGATCAAGTATATGATCATGACGCTAGCCTGCATCGCGATCGCTGTTATAGCCATGCAGCATTTACAGGGGCAAACACTCAATACCCCGGCTGGCTGGGACAACCCTTTCTTTAGTTGGCAACTCGATCTTGACTGGACGGCCATAGCAGCGGATGCGAATAAAAAGATAGCATCTGATGGGTTTAGTCTATTCGGAGCTTTTTTTATGATGATGTTGTTTAAAGGAGTGTTCGCATCGCTGGCCGGCCCGGCGCCCAACTATGATATGCAAAAAGTTTTGAGTACCCGCAGTCCAAAAGAAGCGAGTAAAATGACCGGCTTTGTAAGTATCATATTATTGCCTATCCGGTATTCAATGGTCATTGGGTTGACCGTGCTGGCATTGTTGTATTATAATCAACTATACCTGAAAGGGCCGGATGGGATAACCGATTTTGAAAGAGTGCTTCCCGCCACGGTCAATACGTTTTTACCGGTGGGTGTTTTAGGATTGGTACTTACCGGTTTGTTAGGAGCTTTTATGGGAACATTCAGCGGAACATTAAATGCGGCGCAGGCGTATATTATCAATGATATCTATCTCAAATATCTTAATCCGAAAGCAAGTACCAGGAAGGTAATAAGGATGAATTATATCGTAGGAATAGTGGTGGTGGCTGTAGGTATCTTCTTCGGCTTTTTAGCAGAAAACGTGAATGCCATTTTACAATGGATAGTGGGTGGATTATATGGCGGTTATGTGGCGGCCAATTGTTTGAAATGGTATTGGTGGCGATTTAATGCAATTGGATTTTTTTGGGGTATGGCGGCCGGCATAGTTGGGGCATTGGCGATGCCCTATGCGATTGAATGGGGAATGAACCATGGATATATAACCGAGTCGCTGCCTTTATATTGGTGGCCAGTCTTATTCGTGTTATCATTAGCCGGTTGTTTTATTGGTACCTATGCCGTTGCACCAACTGATATGGGTGTATTAAAGTCATTTTATAAAACCGTCAGGCCCTGGGGTTTTTGGCAACCGGTACATAAAATGGTAATCGCCGAAGATCCTTCTTTCCAGCCTAACAGGAGATTCAAACTGGATATGTTCAATGTGGTATTAGGTATTGTGGCCCAATGCTGCCTTACGTTGTTACCCATGTATATTGTTCTGTGGCTGAAACTTCCCTTGTTAATAACTATAATCATTTTAACCATCATTGTACTGGTACTAAAAAGAACCTGGTGGGATAAACTGGAAGATTAATGAATATTAAAATCTACGTGATGCACAAGAAATTTGTAAAAAGGCTGGAGCAACTGGAATCAGTTCATCAAGCATTGTTAAGCGAAGCGAATGAACCGGCGAATGAAAGTAATGGTATTTATCAGCGTTATAAGAACCCCGTATTGACGGCAAAGCATACGCCCTTATTCTGGAGATATGACCTGAATGCTGACAACAATCCTTACCTGATGGAGCGGGTGGGTATTAATGCGGTATTAAATGCAGGGGCTATAAAATTTAGTGATAAATATATTGTTGTTGCAAGAGTAGAAGGTAATGATAGAAAATCTTTTTTTGCGATAGCAGAAAGCCTGAACGGTATCGATAATTTCCGGTTCTGGGATTATCCATTGATCATGCCGGAAACAGAAAATCCTGATACCAATGTGTACGACATGCGGCTCGTGCGGCATGAAGATGGATGGATCTATGGTTTATTCTGCACGGAACGTCGTGATCCGAATGCCCGACCCGGAGATCAGTCATCGGCTATCGCTCAATGTGGTATTGCACGTACCACCGATCTCAAAAACTGGGAGCGGTTAGCAGATCTTAAGACAAGATCCCCGCAACAACGTAATGTAGTGTTGCATCCTGAATTTGTAAATGGTAATTATGGTTTTTATACAAGGCCACAGGACGGATTTATTGATGCGGGAAATGGTGGTGGTATAGGTTTTGGATTAAGCAAAACTATCGTTAATGCCGAAGTAGAACAAGAGGTTATCGTTGACCGGAAGGTATATCATACCGTATATGAATTGAAAAATGGTCTTGGCCCCGCGCCCATAAAAACAAAACATGGCTGGTTGCACCTGGCGCATGGAGTTCGTAATACGGCTGCTGGTCTTCGTTATGTACTGTATCTTTTTATGACGGATGTACAGGATATAACAAAAGTGATCTACCAGCCAGCCGGTTATTTCATGGCGCCGGAAGGTGAAGAAAGAATTGGCGACGTATCCAATGTATTATTTAGCAATGGCTGGATATTGGACGAGGACGGTACGGTATTTATTTATTATGCTTCTTCCGACACCCGGTTGCATGTAGCTACTTCTACCCTTGCTCAGCTACTCGATTATGTGATCAATACTCCGGCAGATGGTTTTCGTTCGGCCGCTTCGGTTGAAACATTGATAAGTGTAATTGAAAAAAACCGGCAGGCGGGTAGCAATGCTGGAACAATTTTGGGGAAGGCGTTCTCCTCCCGGATTCGATAAACTTAAAAGCAATTTGATACTGTGACGGATAAACTGGTAAAACTAAAAGGTGAACTTGAAAAGGAGCTGGCGAATATTCTTCATTACTGGATGGATCATGCGGTAGATGAACAATGCGGAGGGTTCTATGCGAAAATTGATAATGACAATAAAGTTGATATCAACGCTCCGAAAGGACTTGTATTAAATGCCCGGATACTTTGGGCTTTTTCGGCTGCCTATAATCATACCAAAGACAGGCAATACCTGGCTATTGCCGACAGGGCCTGGCAATTTTTGATGAAATATTTCCTTGACAAACAATACGGGGGATTTTATTGGTCGATCGGTAAGGACGGAAATATGCCGGATTGTAAAAAGCAGGTCTATGGTATTGCTTTTTGCCTCTATGGTTTTTCAGAATATTATAAGGCTACGAATAATGATAAGGTATTACAGCAGGCGAAGTATTGTTATTATTGCATAGAGCAGCATAGCTTTGATAAAGATAAAGGCGGCTATCTCGAAGCTTTTACAAGAAACTGGGAGCCCATCAAAGATCTGCGTTTGAGTGCGAAGGATGCCAATGAAAAAAAGACCATGAATACGCATTTGCATGTACTGGAAGCGTATGCTAATCTCTATTCAATCTGGAATGATGAAAAATTGCGAACCAGCATAAGGCTCTTGTTAGAGAATTTTACAGATCATATTGTTGACAGGAGTACAGGGCATCTTCAATTATTCTTTGATGAAGACTGGAACGTAAAAGGCGATATTGTTTCCTACGGTCATGATATAGAGGCAGCCTGGCTGTTATTAGAAGCTGCTGAAATAATTGGCGATGGAGAGTTGATAGAAAAAATTAAAGTAATATCTGTTAACATGGCGAGTGCTGCTTCAAAAGGCCTTGATATAGACGGCGGCCTGTGGTATGAAGCAGAGCACGGCAAACTGGTAGCTCAAAAACATTCCTGGCCGCAGGCGGAAGCGATGGTGGGTTTCTATAATGCCTGGCAATTAACAAAGGATAAAAAATACCTGCAGTATGTTTTCAACAACTGGCAATTTATACAGCAATATATTTTGGATAAAGAGAACGGCGAATGGTTTTGGGGTGTCAACCGTGATCATACCGTTATGGAAGGACAGGACAAAGCTGGTTTTTGGAAATGCCCGTATCATAATACAAGAGCTTGCCTGGAAATTATTAAACGAATTCCGTTTCAGAATAATTAATAAGATAAACTCATGAAAACATCTTTCGTAAGCTTACTGGTAGCGACGCTTCTTTCAGGCTTTTTTTTAAGTTGTAAAAAAAGTAAGACGGAAACGCCTCCGCCTGATCCTCCTGATCTACCCGGTGATACGGCAATAGTTCCGGGGGTGGATCCTGCTATTGCCAATACAATCGGATTTTTTTTGGATGACTGGCAGCCTAAAACATTTACGGCGCCTTCGTATGTTGATGCCGCTGTTGCTTCCAGTGCGACTAATACTGTAACGGTTGATGCAACTTCTATCATCACTAAAATTCCACTTTCTGAATTCGGTCAAAATGCGGTCTGGTGGATGGGCCCGGTAGCCAATGAGCCTAAGTTTATAGACCCTATTACAAAGCTCCACCCGCATATTATTCGTTTTCCCGGAGGGAGTACCAGTGATGTTTATTTTTGGAATGCACAGCAGGGAGTCGCTCCGGCCGATGCTCCTGCGATGATAACAGACGAGTTTGGCGTTAAAAAAGATCCGTCTTATATATACGGTAAATCAAATTTAAACTGGCAGTGCAACCTGGATGATTATTATTCCGCACTGCAGCAAACCAATAACAAGGGAATCATTACGGTTAATTATGGTTATGCCCGGTATGGCACCGGCAATGATCCTGTGGCTGCCGCAGCTCATCTTGCCGCTGACTGGGTACGTTATGATAATGGACGAACAAAGCTTTGGGAGATAGGCAATGAAAACTTTGGCAGTTGGGAGTGGGGCTACAGGATAGATCGGGCGTTGAACAAGGACGGGCAATCTGAATATGTAACCGGCGCATTATATGCACAGCATTTTAAAGTGTTTGCCGATTCTATGCATAAGGCTGCAACAGAAGTAGGCAGTAAAATATACATAGGGTCTGTTGCGTATGATTCCCCGGCCACTGAATCATGGTTAACTACTACCGTTAAAACCTGGAATACCGGTATGATGTCAGGTATTAGTAATAAAGCTGACTTTTATGTAGTGCATAATTATTTCACGCCTTACGATCAGAACTCAACGGCGGAAGTGGTATTGTCATCCGCATTAACGGTTCCTCAAACGATGATAAATTATATAACCGGAGCGTTGACAGCAAACGGAGCTGCTGTTAAACCCATTGCTATGGATGAATGGAATATGTGGGCAAAGGATTCAAAGCAACAAGTGTCCAATACAAGCGGGGTATTTGCTGTTTTAGTAATGGGGGAAGCGCTGAAAAACAAGTATGGTATGGCCGCCCGATGGGATCTGCTGAACGGATGGTCTAATGGAAATGACCATGGTATGTTTAGTTCGGGAGATGAGCCCGGAATTGCTAAGTGGAGTCCGCGACCCAGTTTTTATTACATGTATTATTTTCAAAAAATGTTGGGCGATAGATTGGTGACAAGCTCGGTCACGGGAAGCAATACTATTAAGGCTTATGCTTCTACCTATACATCCGGGCAGGTAAATGTGACCATCGCCAATACGTCGGCAACGGCGCAAAATGTAGAGATCAAAATGAAAAATTTCTACAGTGGCCAGCGTTTTTACTGGTATAGCCTCGAAGGCAGTAATGATAATGGTGAGTTTTCAAGGAAGGTGCTGGTCAATGGTAGCGGTCCAACTTTAGAGGCAGGCGGGCCGGCAGATTTTGCTACGCTTAAAGCCCGTTCAGCTCTTACTGCCAATGGTATTAAGCTGGCTGTGCCGGCCAGGGGAATGGTAGTGGTGGCTGTGGATAAAAAATAAAGCGTTAAATTTTACTTCAACAACCTGCAAAAAAATTGTACATGAAGAATATTGTAATGCTCTCCCTTTTACTGATATTGATTTCTATGACGGCAGTTAAAAAAGAAAAAATTGTTTTCTTTGGTGATTCAATTACACAGGCCGGTATAAATAAAGGCGGGTATATTGACCGCATACAGACTTTTATCAACCAGCGATCCTTACAGGAAAAATATGAATTAGCTGGTGCGGGTATCGGCGGTAATAAAGTCTATGATCTTTATTTACGCCTGGAAGATGATGTACTGGCAAAAGACCCGCAGACAGTGGTGATATACGTCGGGATCAATGATGTTTGGCATAAAACCTCTCATGGCACCGGAACAGACATAGACAAGTACGAGAAGTTTTATGTAGCCATCATTAAAAAGCTGCAGGCAAAAAACATCAAAGTAGCGCTGTGCACGCCGTCAGTAATTGGCGAAAAAAAGAACAACGTTAATCCACAGGATGCTGACCTTGAAAAATATTCGGCCGTGATCAGGAAATTAGCCACTACCTACAACTGCAAGCTGATTGACCTGAGAGCGGCGTTCACTCAATATGAAAAGGAAAATAATCCTGGGGATAAAGAATCAGGTGTACTTACCAGCGACAGGGTTCACCTGAATGAAAAAGGAAATCAACTGGTCGCTGATGAAATGATAAAGGTATTGGGTATTCAGTAATGATAAATCACTTCCACTAACGATTCAATATGACTGTTATGAAAAAAAATCTCTCTCTCCTTCTTGTTATTGGCTATTGTATTGGTGGTAACGCACAAACAGATCAGCAAAAAGCGGATGCGCTATTAAAGAAAATGACGCTTGAAGAAAAGGTGGGGCAGATGACACAGGTTACTTTAGCCGTGGTCGCTAAAGGCGGCTGGGGAAACCAGGATGGAGTTTTGGATCCGGCTCTGCTTAAAAAAGCGGTGGTTGATTATAAAGTAGGTTCGATACTCAACACGACCGCTCATGCTTTTTCTGTTGACACCTGGCACACCATCATCACGCAGATACAGGATGAAGTAAAAAATACCAAATCAAAGATCCCGGTAATTTATGGGCTGGATGGCATGCATGGTCAAACCTATACCCTGAATTCAACTTTATTCCCCCAAAATATTGCGTTGGCTGCCACCAGGAATACGGAATATGCAGAAGCCATTGCCAAAGTAACGGCCAATGAATTAAGAGCATCGGGTGTTCGCTGGAACTTCGCACCGGTCCTGGATATCGGGCGTCAACCTCTATGGTCAAGATTCCCCGAAACTTTTGGCGAAGATGTATATATCGGTAAGACAATGGGTAGTGCCGCTATCAAAGCCTATGAAGAAGATGGATTGAAGAATATAACAGCGGTGGCAAGTTGTATGAAACATTATCTCGGTTACTCGGCAGCAAGAAATGGTAAAGACAGAACACCGGCTTATATTCCTGAAATCGAATTGCGGGAATACTATTTACCACAATTTGCGGCAGCGGTTAAAGCAGGATCGTCTACCATTATGATCAACTCCGGAGAGATAAACGGAGAGCCGGTTCATGCCAGTAAATATTTGTTGACGACCGTGTTGAGAAAGGAATTAGGTTTCCAGGGAATGATCGTGACGGATTGGGAAGATATTATTCGTTTGCATACCCGGCATAATGTTGCCACTACTCCAAGACAGGCAGTAGCGATGGCGATAAATGCCGGTATCGACATGAGCATGGTGCCGGGTGATTTTTCTTTTTATGATCTGCTATTGGAAGCGGTAAAGAAAGGGGAAGTACCGATGAGTCGTATCGATGATGCGGTAAAAAGAATTTTATTGTTGAAGTATAAAGTTGGTTTGTTTGATAATCCTTACCCCGAGCCAGCCGCAAAAAATAATTTTGGTAAACCTTCTTATCAAACCTTGGCATTGGATGCTGCACATGAGTCAATGACTTTGCTCAAGAATCAAAACAATGTGTTGCCGTTATCTAAAAATGCAAAAGTATTGGTGGCGGGTCCCTCTGCACAAAGCATCAGTGCATTGAATGGTTGTTGGAGTTACACCTGGCAGGGTAAAGAAGAGCAATGGTATCCTGCCGACAGCAAAACTATTTTGCAGGCTATTAGCGATAAGTTAGGAGCCGCGAATGTTACTACTTCAACAGCTAAGGGATTTGATAATGTAATGAATTATGATGCAGCGAAACTTACGGCTGCCGCTGCGAAGGTGGATGCCATCATCTTATGTGTAGGCGAAGATGCCTATGCCGAAAGCCCCGGCAACACCCGTGAGCTGGCTTTGCCCGATAATCAAATTGAATTGGCAAAAGCCGCCGCCGCCACTGGCAAACCTGTCATATTAGTATTGACGGAAGGAAGGCCCCGTTTTATTACCAGTATCGAACCATCTATGAAAGGAATACTGATGACCTATTGGAGCGGAAAGAAAACAGCAGAGGCTATTGCTGATGTTTTGTTCGGCGATTATAATCCTGATGGAGTATTGCCATTCAGTTACCCACGCAGTATGGGTGAGATCGTTTTGTACGATAGGAAACCCACTGAAGAAGTAAGAGAAGTGTTTAATGATAATATCAATACCGGATATGACCCGCTTTTCGCCTTCGGCCATGGCCTTAGTTATACCAGTTTTGAGTACAATGATCTGCAATTAAGTAGCACCTCCCTGACAGCTGCTGCAAAACTTACCGTTAGTGTTTCAGTAAAAAACACGGGTAATCGCGATGGCAAGCATGCGGTAGAACTATATACACGGGATATTTACGCCAGTATTACTCCGTCTATGAAACGTTTAAAGGCTTTTCAAAAAATTAATCTAAAAGCAGGTGAAAGTATGACAGTGACATTTACTATTGATAAAAACGACCTGGCTTTTGTCAATGCGAAATTGAAAACCGTTACTGAGCCGGGAGAATTTGAAGTAATGATTGGGAATAAAAAAGCAATATTTACTTACAGGTAATTCATATATCCAATCCCAAAATGACTTTAAAAACCAGGAGACTATCCTTTCTTTATTCTGCGAAACAGAATAAAAAATCCGTGAATATCTGCCCAACCCGTGTCATCTCCCGCTTTGGCGGGACAGGCTGTGTGCTAACACCCGGCTTTAAAAGGACTGCCTGCACATTAGCATATCTATCCACTCCTTTGCTCATTTTCGGAACGTGTTTTTTTCAATCACCTATTTACGCACAAGCAAAGGCGATTTCATTTTTTGCAGCCGATCATCCTTACATTCAATATACCGGCAGAATAGATTTTACCAATCCCAAACTTCCCCGTTTCTGGCAACCAGGAGTTTATATCAATATTAAGTTTACCGGATCTGATTGCGAAATAATTTTAAACGATGAGGAGCTATGGGGAAAAAACCACAACTATCTTGAAGTGGTGGTTGATGGAAAACCTGTTCGTCTTCAAACAAAAGCGAAACAGGATACAATTAAAGTAGCACAAAATCTGTCGCTCGGTGAACATACCCTGGTTATTTGTAAAAATACCGAAGCTAATATCGGTTACCTGGAGCTGGTTGGAATCAGGTGTAAGCAATTGGTAAAGCTATCCGCTAAGCCACTGCGAAAGATAGAGTTCATTGGTAATTCCATTACTTGTGGTACGGGGAGTGATCAATCGGCCGTTCCTTGCGGCAAAGGTGTTTGGCAGGACCAGCATAATGCTTACCTCAGTTATGGCGCCATTACCGCCAGAGCAGTAAATGCGCAATATCACCTATCATCAGTTTCCGGTATCGGTCTCATGCACAGTTGTTGTAATATGAATATTATAATGCCGCCGGTGTTTGACAAGATCAGCATGCGCAATGACACGATTGCCTGGAGTTTTAACAAGTATCAGCCTGATGTGGTAACTGTTTGTTTAGGGCAAAATGACGGCGTACAGGATTCAGCAGCTTTTTGTAATAATTATATGATGTTTATCAAACAACTGCGGGGATATTACCCAAAAGCGACTATCATTTGTTTAACCAGCCCGATGGGGGATGCTACGTTAACGGTTTTTACGAAAAAGACTTTAACTGCTATCGTCAATACGATGAATAAGAGGGGAGACAAAAAAGTCACCAGCTATTTTTTCTTAAAGCAGTATCATAATGGCTGCGACAGTCATCCCGACCTGGCAGAACATCAGTTGATAGCTAAAGAATTGACAACATTTATCAGGAAAAGGATGAAATGGTAATGAACACTAAAATTCTTGGCTTATACATCAAATCAACGGAACTTAGGCAAAAAAAGAAATGACGTATACTCCTTCAGCCGACAGATATAGCAAGATGCTTTACAATCGCTGTGGTAAAAGCGGTGTATTATTGCCTGCTATTTCATTGGGGCTTTGGCACAACTTCGGCTCGGTTGATGATTTTGAAAATGGTCGTAGTATTATCCGCCGTGCATTTGATCGTGGTATCACTCATTTTGACCTGGCCAACAATTACGGCCCGGAGCCCGGAACTGCTGAGGAAAATTTTGGAAAGATTCTAAAACAAGATTTTACTGGTAATCTTCGCGATGAATTGATCATTTCCACCAAAGCCGGTTATTTAATGTGGCCTGGCCCTTATGGTGAATGGGGCTCACGCAAATATTTATTATCAAGTCTGGATCAGAGCCTGAAACGGATGCAACTGGAGTATGTAGATATCTTTTATTCCCATCGTCCTGATCCGGATACACCACTGGAAGAAACGATGATGGCCCTGGATACGGCAGTAAGAAGCGGCAGGGCTTTGTATGCAGGCATTTCAAACTACCAGGCGCCGGAAGCAAAGAGGGCTATTGAAATTTTAAAGCAATTAGGAACACCCTGTTTGATTCATCAGCCAAAGTATTCGATGTATGAAAGATGGGTAGAAGGAGGTTTGCTGGATGTGCTGGAACAAAACGGAGTAGGCTGCATTCCTTTTTCTCCATTGGCACAGGGTATGCTTACCAACCGGTACCTGAAAGGTATTCCTGAAAATTCAAGAGCGGCTAAAGCTGTTTTCTTAAAGTCTTCGGATCTATCGGAGGAAAGATTGCAACAGATCAGCCAATTGAATGAAGTGGCAAAAAGGCGCAATCAGTCTTTAGCGCAAATGGCACTGGCCTGGTTGTTAAAAGATAATAGGATTACCACGGTATTGATCGGCGCCAGCTCGGTTGCTCAACTGGATGATAACCTGGCCTGCCTGGAAAATCTTGCCTTTTCCTCTGCCGAGTTAAATGAAATTGAAACTATTTTAAATAATCGATAATCGAATAACCAGTATATGCATGCTGATTGTTTTTAATATTAATATTTATGCAAACACGCCGTGATTTTTTGTTAGACGCAGGATCGATTACCATTGGATCCATGCTATTGCCTTTGTTACCAGGTGGCCCGAAAAAGGTTAAAAATGCCGGGGTGCAATTATACACTTTCCGGAAAGAGATGCAAGCTGATGCAAAAGGAACGCTTCAGCGGATAGCATCATTGGGTATTAAACAAATTGAATCAGCCCGGAGTGAGAAAGGACATTATTATGGGTTAACAGCCAAAGAAATGAAACAGGTTTGCACCGACCTTGGAATGACGCTTCGCAGCGGTCATGTACACCTTGATGACAAGTGGCAGCAAACATTGAACGAAGCCGCTGAGTCAGGACAGGAATATGTGATATGTTCTACCATGCCTACCAATGGTCAAACAACGGATAACTATAAGAACGTGGCGGAAGCATTTAATAAAGCCGGGGAGGATTGTAAAAAGCTAAACCTAAAATTCGGTTATCATAATCATGAATACGAATTTGAAAGCGAAAAAGGTGAGGTATTGTATGATGTTTTACTAAAGAATACTGATCCGTCACTCGTGCATATGGAGTTGGACCTTGGCTGGGTGATCGTTGCCGGAAAAAACCCTTTGGATTACTTCAATAATTTTAAAGGTCGTTTTCCTCTGTGGCATTTGAAAGATATGGACTTAGCCAAAAAACACAGTACGGAATTCGGCAAAGGAGGTTTAGATATTGTACAGATGTTGAAGCATGGTAAACAATCAGGGATGAAGTATTTTTTTGTGGAGCAGGAAGAATATGCCAGTACGCCCTTTGAAAGTATGAAGGAGAATATGAGTTATTTAGCAAAGCTTAGATTTTAATCATGATACCTTTTTATCCTGTTGCCTCACTTTGTTAGCAAAAGTGCAAAAGATATCAATGAACCTGACCCGTTTATGTTATATTCATTTATTAAGTTAATGCTAGCCTTATGAACAGACGAACGGCAATACGTAATGTTATAATTATTTCCGCAGGAGCCGGTTTATTGCCTTCCTGTGTGGGTGACGATAAAAGTTCAATTGTTTTAAAGAATATTTCAATTACCGGTTCGCAGGAAAAGATGCTGGCGGCGCTTACGGAAAGTATTATTCCCAAAACAAAAAACTTTATTGGTGCTAATGACCTGAAGTCGCATGAATTTTTATTGACAATGATAGATGATTGCACTTCTCCTGATGATCAGAAAAAATTCGTGGACGGGCTGGAAGCTTTTGATAAACTTAGCCATGATAGGTTTGGGCAACTGTTTACCGGTTATACGGCTGAACAAAAGAAAGAATTATTACAAGCCATCGAAAGTAAAAAGGATGTATCGGAAGAGGCGATTAAGTTTTATGGCACGGTGAAACGGTATACCATTCAAAGTTTTACATCCTCCAAAGATTACATGACTGATATAAGAAAGTATAAGATAGTACCGGGATCCAATTTTAAAGGATGTGTGCCGGCCTCCTAAACTTTCCGAAGGAGGACTTAAATTTTTTAAAACTATGGACGACAAAAATACATTTGATGCGATCGTGATAGGTAGCGGGATGAGCGGAGGCTGGGCCGCCAAAGAGTTCTGCGAAAAAGGGCTGAAGACTTTGCTGCTCGAACGAGGCCGGGATGTAAAACATCTTAAAGATTATCCTACTACCAATATGCTTCCCTGGGAATTTAAACACCGGGGACAAATACCGTACGAAATTACAAAAGATAACCCTGTCATCTCGAGATGCTATGCTTTCCGCGAAGATGCCATGCATTTTTTTGTCAGGGATACAGAACATCCTTATGTACAGGAAAAACCATTTGACTGGATACGTGGCTACCAGGTAGGAGGAAAGAGTATCATGTGGGCAAGACAAACCCAACGATGGAGTGATTTTGATTTTGAAGGTCCTGCCCGCGATGGTTTTGCCGTGGATTGGCCAATACGATATAAAGATCTTGCACCCTGGTATAGCTATGTAGAAAAATTCGCGGGTATCAGTGGCAATAAAGATGGAGTGGAGACTTTGCCTGACGGCGAATTTTTGCCAGCCTGGGAACTTAGTTGTGTAGAAAATCATTTTAAAGATATTGTTTCAAAGAATTATAACGATCGTCACGTTATTTACGCCCGCTGTGCACATATAACCAAACCCGAACCGATACATATTGAACAGGGAAGAGCACAATGCCAGGCGAGAAACTTATGCCAGCGCGGTTGTCCTTTTGGTGGATACTTCAATGCTAACTCTACAACTATACCGTGGGCACAGAGAACAGGCAAACTAACCATGCGGACACATGCGGTAGTTCATTCGATAATATATGATGAAACCAAGGGCAAGGCAACTGGCGTTCGTATCATTGACGCCAATACCAAACAAGCCACCGAGTATTTTGCATCAGTGATCTTTGTGAATGCCGGGGCTATTAATACCAACCTGATCCTATTGAATTCCTCATCGAAACGATTCCCCAATGGATTGGGTAATGATAGTAGCTTAATGGGAAAATATTTTGCCTTTCATAACTATCGCGCAAGGATCACGGCAAAATATGAAGGCATGCTCGATAAAAAAACTGAAGGCAGCCGGGCGACCGGAGCTTATATACCGAGGTTCAGAAATGTAAGAAAGCAGGAAACGGATTTTCTGCGTGGTTATGCTACTACGTTTAATGCCAACCGTGGTGGAAGGGGAATTGGATCATCAGATGGACTATACGGTGAAGAATTAAAAGATAAACTGATGGATACTTCCGGTTCGTTGGGTCCGTGGAATGTTGGTTCTACCTGTATGGGAGAAACTATCCCTAAAGCGACTAATTATGTGAACCTGGATAAAGATAAAAAAGATGAATGGGGTATGCCATTGATCAATTTTTTCGTGGCCTATGATGATAATGACGAGAAGATGATCAAAGATTTTATGGAGCAGTATACAGAGATGTATGAGAAGGCTGGATTTACCGATATCAAGGCTACTGACAGTAAACAGGCCCCCGGTCTTGATATACACGAAATGGGCGGGGTACGGATGGGTAAAGACAGGAAGACATCGTTGCTCAACGAATGGAATCAATTGCATGAATGTCCGAATGTATTTGTAACAGATGGCGCCTGTATGACATCTACTTCCACCCAAAATCCATCGCTGACCTACATGGCGTTAACGGCAAGAGCTGCTAATCATGCCGTGGAGTTGTTAAAGAAAGGAGATATTTAAAACTATATTAAAACAGAAAAATGATCCCAGTAAAAGCTTACGCTACACAAAGCCCTACTTCGGCATTGGCGCCGTTTAGTTTTGATAGAAGAGACTTGCGTCCCCATGATGTATTGGTGGATATTTTGTTTTCAGGTGTTTGTCATAGCGATCTTCACCAGGCAAGAGATGAATGGGAAGGTTCTATTTACCCCATGGTACCCGGTCACGAGATAGTGGGCAAGGTGGTAAAGACAGGAACTCATGTGAGAAAATTCAAAGAAGGTGATACCGCCGGAGTTGGAGTAATGGTGGACAGTTGTCGTGTGTGTAAACCCTGTAATGATTATATGGAACAATACTGCGCGGAAGGAATGACGGGTACGTACAATGGCTATGAAAGAGATAAAGTGACCATTGCACAAGGCGGGTACAGTACACAGATCGTTTGTGATGAAAGATGGGTCTATCATGTTTCGGATAAATTGGACCTGGCAGGCGTAGCGCCATTATTATGCGCCGGCATCACTACTTATTCTCCTTTGAAATATGCCAATGTAAAAGCCGGCGATAAAGTAGCGGTGGCCGGTTTAGGTGGCTTAGGTCATATGGGTGTTAAGTTTGCCGTGGCTATGGGGGCGGAAGTTTCCGTAATCAGCTCCTCACCATCGAAAGAAAAGGATGCGAAGAAATTAGGGGCTCATCATTTCGTGTTAAGCACTGATGAAGCAGCCATGAAAAAAAATGAAAGTTATTTTGATGTGGTATTGGATGCGGTGTCGGGCAATCACGATTACGAAATATACCTGAAGCTCCTGGGCGTACAGGGCAAGTTGCTGGTTGTGGGGCTGCCTGCTGAGGAACCGAAAGTAAATACGTTTGAACTTATTAAGAATCGTCGCTGTATCATTGGGTCTATGATCGGCGGCACCAAAGAGACGCAGGAGATGCTGGATTTCTGTGCGGAGAAAAATATTGTAGCTGATGTGGAAGTGATACCTATGGAATACATTAACGATGCGTACGAAAGAATGCTGCAAAGTGTCGTCAAAGATCGTTTTGTCATTGACATGGCTTCATTAAAGTAAGTTCCATTTTTTGCGATCATCAAAAATGAATATACTATGCGGTTGCTTTTACTCTTCATTACCATGCTGGTAAGCCTGTTTACCATGGCACAAAATGCTGTCGGAATTTTTACCAATCATGCGGATATAGGTAATCTTAAATTGAAAGGAGATGCCGGCTATAACGAGGCAGACCAAAGTTATAATCTCAAAGGCGCGGGCTATAATATATGGTTTGGCCGCGATGAATTTCATTATGCCTGGAATAAGATCAAAGGAGATTTTATTCTGACCGCTAATTTCAAAATGTTAGGAAAGGGTGTTGATCCGCACCGGAAAATAGGCTGGATGGTACGTGCCGGCGCAGGCGATGATGCGGCCCACATGACCGCAACTGTTCATGGAGACGGAATGATTGCCTTGCAATGGCGAAGAATGCGGGGAGCTCATATGCGTGATCCACAGGATGAAATTTTTACAAAGAAAACAGCGACAGAAATAGTGCAGCTTGAGCGTTTGGGTAAAACATTTATCATGCGGGTAGCACATCCCGGTGAACCCTTACAGGAGATTGGACGAACCGATGCGATAGAAATGCCCGACGAAGCCCTGGCGGGAATTTTTGTGTGCAGTCACAATGCGGATGTGGTGGAGGAAGGGACGGCCTGGAATGTACGTATTGAGCAAACCGTGCCTGACACACACAATGGATACCGTGACGGTATATTAGGAAGTAAGATGGAGATCATGAATGTATTCGATGGAAAACGCAAGATCATATACGAGGATAAAGGAAGATTTGAAGCGCCTAACTGGATGAAAGATGGAAGTAAATTATTGTTCAACCAGGGCGGAAGTATTTAAACAATACCTGTCGAAGGAGGTACTCCGGAAATGCTGAATACCGGGAATGCTAAAAGAAACAATAACGACCATGTCATTTCTTTTGATGGAAAATGGTTGGCTATTTCTTCGCATCGCGATGGAATGCCCGGTGGTGGAAGTACTATTTACCATTTACCCATTACAGGTGGCGAACCGAAAATGGTGACGGACAGTACACCTTCGTATTTGCATGGCTGGAGTAAGGACGGGAAGGAAGTTGTTTATACCGCTCAGCGAATTAGTAAAAGCCCCATCTATAATATTTACAAAAAGCCAATTAATGGTGGACCGGAGGTTCAACTGACCCATCTCACAAAAGGGTTAGCCGATGGGCCGGAGTATTCACCGGATGGAAAATTCATTTATTACAATAGCACGGTAAGCGGTAGTATGCAATTGTGGAGAATGAAAACCGATGGTACAGAGCCAACCCAGCTCACTT
>JANOCH010000102.1:0-6281 GCA_031412015.1 Chitinophagaceae bacterium | reverse complement strand
GGATAATAATCGTATGAAAGTTTCAGCTTTGCGTGTGTATTTATTGTGCTTTTTTGCGACAGCCTTGAATTGTATAAAACAAATTCAAAGCCACCACACCAGTATCCTTTTGACATCCTGTTTGCTGAAACAATTCCCGCGGAGGATCTGCAAAAGATCATTGATGACAGCGAGGCCGACCCAAGGATAAAAATTCTTGCTTATAATAAACAATTGGCCGACGGACACAAACCAGGCAAAAAGGACCTGCTGGCTGTGATCGTTGAAGTGGGCCTGGACGATGGGCTTGATGTTTTAGCCTCTTTCAATAATGGAACCGCCCGCTACATTAATCAAACCGGGAAAATGATAGTTTGGGAATTAACAACGGATGCTAAAGCGAACGAATTGACCAATGCTTTGTTTCTGAGTAGTCAAGACATCATCAACCAGATCGGACCCTGGGATAAACCACGACGTCCACATCCAGCCAAAGGAATTGCCAGGATTAGCTTCCTTGTTTCTGACGGACTTTATTTTGGAGAAGGGCCAATGAACGTGTTATTCAACGACCCTATGGCCAGCGCTGCATTGAACATTGCAACGCAATTAATGCAGTACCTTACGCAAAGGTCGTTAAGCGCTGAAAAATAAATTATGATGTAGTTTATCTTTCCGCATCATCGTAAATGAAACATCCTAACCAACAGCATCAAGCCTTTTTTTTATGTCCAGACCTGTGCCACTGCTCATCATCATTCAGCTTCTTATTGCCGGAATAACCCATTCCCAATTAATTGATCCCTTTAAACCTGATTTTGGCTCGCCTTCGAATAAGGTCGGTTACACATTGGTATGGAAAGATGAGTTCAATAATACCGGCAAGCCCGATACAGCCAATTGGATATATGAACATGGGTTTGTAAGAAATGAAGAGTTGCAATGGTACCAGTCGGAAAACGCCAATTGTAAGAACGGTGTTTTGCTCATTGAAGGAAAACAGGAAAAGACAAAGAATACAAGATATGAAGCGAGTTCGAATGACTGGCATTTCAACAGGGAATATGCCGCCTATACTTCCGCGAGTATTCAAACAAAAGGACTTCATCAATGGCAATTCGGCTGTTTCGAAATACGTGCAAGGATCGATACCGTTATCGGATCATGGCCGGCGATATGGACATTGGGTGCAAAAGGAGAGTGGCCCTCTAATGGCGAGATCGATATCATGGAATTTTACCGTATCAAACAGCAACCGGTGATCCTTGCCAATGTGGCCTGGGGCACCGATAAACGCTATACAGCCAAATGGGATACCGAGATCAAACCACTGGCTCATTTTACCGCAAAGGATCCCAAATGGGTAAAAAAATTTCATGTATGGAAAATGGAATGGGATAAGGAATCGATCAAACTTTACCTGGATGATGAATTGCTGAACATAACAACTTTAAACCAAACCATCAATCCTGGGGGCATTAATCCTTTTCTGCAGCCGCATTATATTCTATTGAACCTGGCGCTCGGAAGTAATGGCGGCGACCCATCCTCTTCTCCACGTACAACCACTTACGAGGTAGATTATGTAAGGGTTTATCAAAAAACTCATTAGGATCAGCTGAAAGATTTTCAAGCGGTGTGTTATTAGAAACTTAACCCTTGCGATATGCAACTGGAACGCATGGGAAAATGTTCAGCGCATTAAATATCAACGCACCAACCTTCTTTTGAATTTCCTCTTCCCCTTAAACATTGACAGAAAATGAACCAGGAGATGAGGCTATCTAATTACCATACTTCGTTTTTGTCCGGCCTCAGAAGGTAATAAGGTTGGGGCAAATTAGTTGATGCAATTTTCTACTAAGATCAGTCGGGTGAAGCCTTCGATACAGGCATAATTTTTACTTATTCAGCAAACTCTGATTAGAAGGAACCTCTCCCGTGAGACAATCCTACAGGATGACTCACCTGGTTCAATTACCGGATATGCAAAGCGAAAGCAGTGATAAATGAAATAATGGTAATGATGAACCCGTACATGAAAATATTATACGCGATATTGATATACTTGAATTTCCACTTTAGTACGATACCCTGGTAATAAATGTCTCTTGATAAACTGTCGTATAATTCTGTCCTGTTCTTATACGTGTCCTGCATTGCTTTTTTATATTCCGTCAATGATAAATTGGCAAAGTCTCCAAAAAATAAAATATTCCTTTCGTTATCTTCCGCCTGGTCTTTTGCCTGCCCCCCAATGATTCGTGGTTTGGTAGATATGATTGCAAACACGATAGTCACGGCACCGGTAATGACCAGCAGTAGGGTGGGTAACAACAAATATTTATTTTCCTCAAGTTTGGTGATCAGCACGGATAAAACAATTGACATGACGATCGAATTTACGCTTATCAGCAGGCTGGCCTTATCATGAGCCTTAGTTGACAGATCCATATGCCGGCGTTCGGCGATCCTGAAAAATGACTCAACACCACGTTCAAGTTTAATATCTTCTTCAAAAACGGCTTTTTTAGTCGCAACGGGAGTCAGTATCTGCTCCCCGGTTTCTTTTTGAATGGCATGCAGCAATTCTCGCTTTGCCTGGAAGGCGGCCAGCGTTTTGTCCTTTCTTTTTTGAAACATTTCCCTGGCGCTCGTAGTAAAATAAAAATGATTGCTGATCATCTTTATATTTTCATTTAGCCATTCCTCGTCGGTAAACTGGGTTTTGGGGATAGCTTCATACTCCGCCCTTAAAGCATCGGCATGCTGAACCGCGTCTTTTTCCGCGAGATGATACATGCATGCATCACATACCAATTGCGAAATAGCCGACACCGGTTGCTGGGGTATCCTGGTAGAAAGAATGCATTCTTCTATTTTTGTCAACTGGTCAACGTCCAGTCCCTTGGCTTTAAAAAATTCCCTTGCCAGTTCGACGGATCTTTTCTGGTAGTGATGGTAATCCTTACAATAACCCAGTTCAAGGAACCAGGCGGCGAGGTGAGCCAGCTTTGATTCCTGTTTTCCCATGGTCATGTGCACCGCCAACGCATCACAATTGCGAACGATACTTACCGTCCTGCTGTAATGGTGAAAATAAAACTGCTCCGTAAAATGGTTGGTATAATAGTCTTTGATGTACAGGGCCGTATCTCTTAATAATTCAGTAGTTAGTTTCATGCGAATATAAAATTATACAAAACCGAGGATGTCTATTGTACCAAAGCATTATCCACGAAAATCCTTTTAAGATCTCTTGTGTTATCGATGTCATCATAGAACTCTTTCAAAAAGTTGATCATTTCTTTTTTATTTCCACTATTCAACAATTCAAAATTGTTGATCAGTCCATATATAGCTTCTTTTTTGTCAAGGAAGATCTTGGCGGCGGCTTGTATTTCGTCCAATGACCGTTGATATCCCCGGTAAAGGCGTTCTTTCAAACTGCTTAAACCCAGTTCAGGGTTTGGCCCCCCGTAAATCGGATTTACCAACCCTGTCATATCAAAATCATAAGCTACAGGATAGGGTTTGGCGAGCGAATCTTTTTTCTCTATCAGGAGCTTGATGTTGTGATAGAAAGGAACAGACCAATCCGTATTGCCGATCATATACTGAAACATATAAACGAGGGTAGCTTGCTCCCGATCGATAAAATCAGGATAAAATTTACCCTGCTCCTTTTTTTTGCATTGATGTCTTTTGGCGAGATCATCCAAATCCTCTATTAAAAAAGCATATTGCTGATATGATTTTACTTTTCCCTTAGTATCCTCGTAATCGACATTCAGTAGCCGTACCCTGAAACTCTTATCCGTTATAAGATTATAAATCTTGTAAACAAGATACTCCTTCAGCAAGAGTTGATCATCGGAGCTTTTAATTCCACAACCAACTACCAGTTTCAAGGTACCCAGTTTTGAGAACGCCGGTGCTCCTGCGTTTCTAAAATTAATGGATAACGGTGTAAGCCGGCAATTGTCTTTCCGGAAATGACCCCGTGGTTTGATCTGTACTTTTCCATCCGCTACCTGGCTGTCCGGAAAAACACAATGAACGGAAGCATTTACATAATTCAGGGTCGATTTTTCCAGCAACAAACTTTTGATATCGGTAGACAACCTCATTTGAACCGGTTGTTCATCAGAGAAAAATTTCTTTTGATCGATTTTCTTTATTTGAGCAATGCCGGGCCCGGCAAGAATAAAGAAGATAATACTGGTAACCCATGTTTTGTATGCCATAAACGGTTAATTTTTGTACTTGAACAATAAAAAAGTAAATGCAATAATCTTTTTCTAAGATAAGTTGATTTTGGTGGATTATAAATTCTACCTGCAGATAGATGTATCACAGGGGCTTTTACCAGGCCAAGGATGAACTCAGACGGACAGCAATACATTTTTCTGTGTTTATTTGCGCTTGTGGGTGGCTAACTCCTTTTTTTGCTACTTGTCAAAATAAAATACCTTCACACCCTAAACATTGCCGGTATGAAAAAAAATCTCATTTTCAGTATTGCATCGCTGCTTTTACTGACTTGTCTTAGCCGGGCGCAGGAAAGCCAGTGGACGATATTATTTGATGGACAATCAACAGATAAGTTGCGAGGCTATAAAATGAAAACACTACCCGATTCCTGGAAAATTGAAGACGGAGCATTGGTTACGCTGACAGGACTTCCCAATGTAGACCTCGTAACAAAAGAATCTTTCAAAGATTTTGAGTTGGAGTTTGAATGGAAAGTGTCTGTAGCCGGAAACAGCGGTGTCTTCTTTCATATGCAGGAGTCATTAACTCATGAATCGGGCAACGGCAATAGCCCTAACTGGCTGGACAATTTCGAAATGCAGATCCTCGATGATATCAACTTTAATGATAAGGACCCTAAGCGATCCGCCGGTTCATTATATGATCTCATCACTCCGCGGCATAAACAATTGAAACCTGTTGGCGAATACAACCTCGCGAAACTAATTGTCAAAGGGGCTCATGTAGAACATTGGCTGAACGGAAACAAAGTGCTCGAATATGAAATGGGCTCCGATGAAATGAACAAACTCCTGAAAGAAAGCAAATTTAAAAACAATCCGAATTATGGTAGATCAACGGATGGTCTCATCATGTTTCAGCATCATGGCCAGCAAGTGTGGTTTAAGAATATCAGGATAAGAAAATTGTAACATACTGAAAGGCAAACCGTATATACGCCCGGCAGCGTCGAGATATCTATTTTGTTTTCCTGAGATTGTCCGCTACCAGGAATACAATACCGATAGCGACCCAAAAAGCGGCCTTTAGCCAATTCTTTGTTTGAAAAGCTTCGAGCATGGCCACGCCAAAAAAAAGAAGGAACACCGCGAAGTTTGTGCTAAACCTGATCCTTTTCATGATTGTCCGGTTTTGAGTATGGTAAGGTGATCATTAAAATAGTGCTGACAAATGACATTGATCAATGATCGGACTGAAAAACGTCATACCCTCTTCTTTGCTCAAAAATCTATGGCTACCGTCGGAGAAAAGCCCAACTACCGGGTGTCGAAATATGAAGCATCCTGCAGTGTCTGGAAAATCCCGTATGGCATTCCCTAAACACTGAGGGCAAGACCACTAAACCTTAATTACAAAAATCATTCGTAGACAGCCGACGTTAATACATTGTTTTAATTTATTTCGGAAAGTCATTGAAATGACCGTATTTCCACTAAGGGTTGCCTGATGCTTCCCCGGCACCTCAAATGAATTGGCCTGGTATTCAGAAACCGCCATATATTATTTGTAAATTCACGTATTCAATTTTGGACTTATGGAAGAGACTAATCAATCCGCGAGGATACCTGACGATATCATACGTCAGCATATTGTTGACAAGCTTACGAAAGATCCCGGTATCGATGCGAGCAAGATTCATGCAGAAGTGGAGCATGGAAAAGTGATATTAAAAGGCAAAGCTGATACCGACGATGAGAAACACCTTGCGGCAAAACTCGCCCGGTCCGTTGAGGGTGTCAGCGAAGTTGAAAATCATTTGCATGTAGAACTGGGTTTTATTCATGCTTTGACTTCTTTGGCGGCGCACATACAGGGAGATATTATAAAAGGTGATGATAAGGAAAAGTGATAATAATTTCTCATTCCAATTAGTATTGCGAAACAAATAAAATTGGAAAGAACTTAGCCAGTCAGGGTAGCCATTAATTTAAACTTTTGATGATGAAGTTATACACAACGCGATTTCTTAAAAAACAACAAGTGGACATATTACGTACAAGCCTGAAAATCGAAAAAAAGTCTCTTTT
>JANOCH010000101.1:0-2791 GCA_031412015.1 Chitinophagaceae bacterium | reverse complement strand
ATACTTGAAGAGCACAACTAATCGCAAAAGTCAATAGCCTTTGATTAAGAATTATTCTAATTTTTGCCTTTCACTACTTCCGCCTCAAAAGCTTCCATGCCCATCGCATCTTCTATCCTAAAAACACCGATACGGGTCCGACATAAACTACTCAAGTGAGCTCCGCAGCCCAAAACGTTGCCAAGATCAAATGCAAGGCTTCGGATATAGGTACCCGTACTACAAACGATCCTGAAGTAAACAAGTGGAAGATCAACGGAAGTTATTTCAAATTCCTTCACCGTTACTTTCCGGGGCTCAATAATGACCTCTTTGCCCTGCCGTGCCAATTCATATACCCTTTTGCCATTTATCTGGATAGCCGAATGGGAAGGTGGTACTTGCATTATTTCGCCGGTAAACTGGATTGTTGCCGATCTTATTTGTTCTTCGGTTAAATGTTCAAAAGGCTTAAAATTTTCCGGCTCCTGCTCCAGGTCGTAAGAAGCCGTGGTGGCGCCAAGGGTAAAGGTGCCGGTATATTCTTTTTCCTGCGCCATATAGTCATTGATCTTCTTCGTATACTTACCGGTGCAAACTATCAACAACCCAGTGGCCAACGGATCCAACGTTCCTGCATGACCTACTTTTTTGATTCGAATAAGATTCCGGATCTTTCGTATCACATCAAAGGAGGTCCAGCGCAGCGGTTTATCGATCAATATCACTTTTCCTTCCTCAAAACTATTCGGGGTATTCATGCTGCAAATGTCGTGGAGTGAGATCAAACTAAGAAATACCATCCAACTCAGATAGACATACGGGTTTTCAACTCAAGGTATTTATTAACCGTATTGACGGTAAGATTCTCCGGTGTCGTAAGAATTGAAAGAATTCCATTCATGTGAAGTTCCTTTACCATCAATCTTTTTTCAAAAGCAAATTTTTCAGCAATGGTCTTGATGTAAATATCTTCCAGTTTAGTAGCTTTTTTTTCCGTGATGGCTTTAAGTTCCGTGTTCTCAAAAAATACGATCAGCAACAGATGATAACGGGCCATTCTTTTCAAAGCCGGCATTTCCCGCTGCAAACTTTCCAACGATTCAAAATTGGTAAACAGGATCAGCAGGCTTCGGTTGCTGATACGGTTACGGATAACAGAAAATAATTTCTCGAAATCCGCTTCCAGGAATTTAGTTTCCTGTTTATATAATGTTTCTAATAAATGGCTCATCTGCGTGGTCTTTTTATCCGCCAGCACAAAGGCATCAAGGTTCTCAGCAAAAGTGATGAGCCCGGCCTTATCTTGTTTTACCAATGCCACATTGGAAAGTACCAGCGAAGCATTGATCGCATGATCAAGTAATGTCATTCCACCAAAAGGCATTTTCATGACCCTTCCCTTGTTGATAATGCAATATATCTGTTGACTGCGTTCATCTGTATAGTTGTTGACCATCAGGGCGTCCTTACGAGCAGTCGCTTTCCAGTTTATAGTCCGGAAATCATCACCACGAACATATTCCTTTATTTGTTCAAACTCCATGCTATGGCCCAGCCGGCGGATACGCTTAACGCCAGCTTCCTGCAGGCGGTTACTGACAGCCAGTAATTGATAGCGCCTCATCTGTATATACGATGGATATACTTTTACTGTTTGGGTGGCGGGAAAAATATAACGACGCTTCACTAACTGCAAGGGTCCATGCACAAAAACATTAATGTTGCCGAAAATATATTCTCCCCTCGTAGTTGGTTGCAGTAAATATTCAATGTCTACCGGGTCGGATTCAATTTCAGACTTACGTATCCAATTCCGCTCCTGGAATTGGATTGGCAATTCATCGATTACACTTACACGGATTGGAAAACTATACTTGTTATATAGTTGAATGACTACCTTGTTTGGGTCACCGATGCTAAACCTGTCAGTAGCTATTCTTTTTGCCATTAAGCCTTTTCTTTTGCTGAACAGCAACAAGCCATCCAATAAAATCGCCACCACCAATAATATCAATATCAATACGGCAATACGAAACAGTCCCGGCTGGAAAAAGCTAAGTACAAATATCACCGAGGCTGAGCCGGAGATGTAATAAACGATATTATTTAGATAGAATGATTTTACCATGAGGTCAGAAGTCAGAGGTCTGAAGTCGCAAGTCTGACGCGAAGACTCCGACAACTTTAAAGTGTTTTCCAGTTTTCGTACAACTTATAAATTTTTGCACCCAACTCATCATATTTCTTATTTAAACTGTCGAAAATTTCTTCAGATAAGTACATGCAATCTCTTGCAAAATTTAACCAAGCCTTTGTTTCTTCCAGGGATCCCATCCCATAAATAAGGTGTCTTTTAAAATCGTTCTCATAGATTCTTTTGCCCCAACCTTCCGCGATATTAGCGGAAATAGATCGGGATGATCGAACAACCTGGTCAGTCAGTGAATACCTTTCTTCCTTTGGAAAAATTCTGGTCACATTAAAAATTTCCATCGCTAATTGATAAGATAATTTGAATACCTCCAGGTCAAAAACGGTCTTAATCATGAAATTAAATTTTGGAGGTGCAGGAAATAATTATCTTTCAATCTCGTAACAGTTCTCCGACTTCCGTCCCGATAGCTTTCGGGATCCGACTCACCTCGGCACATCCATTCCCTGTATGATCTGCTTAATAACCTCCTCTTCAGATACCCCTTCCATTTCTTTATCCGGCGCAAGAATGATCCTATGTCTTAATACCGGCACTACCACTTCTATTATATCTTCCGGTGTTAAAAAATCACGACCCTGCATGGCTGCGATTGCT
>JANOCH010000100.1:0-21823 GCA_031412015.1 Chitinophagaceae bacterium | reverse complement strand
AACAAAACAAGCAATTCGATTTTTGACAAAGACCTCTACGACGGACTAAATCCAAAAGGCATTTTTTAAAGAATCACTGATGACAGGATTTTGAATGAAATTGAGAACATAGGGAAGCTTCTTTTTTATGATCCGATACTTTCCGGTAACAATAAAAGGAGCTGTTCATCCTGTCATAAGGCAACCGAGTATTTTGCCGATACGGCAACGGCTACGTCACTTCAGTTTAACCAGGAAGATTTTTTACCACGGAATACCCCCTCGCTGATCAATGTGCTCTATAATCACCTGGCCATGCAGGACGGGTCTCATATCTCACTACAGCACCAGACGAAAGCGGTCATTGCAAATCCTGTCGAGCTAAACTGCGATGAAGAAGCACTGGTGAAGAAAATAGTAAGCTGCCGTGATTATAAGAATGTCTTTTCAAAATTATTGAAGTATACTCCGCAGGAAATGGAAATAACCCTTGAGCATATCACTTCCGCGCTTACTTTTTATTATAGCAAATTCAGCAGGTACTATTCGCCTTTTGATGATGCTATGAATGCGAAAAAGGATCTGCCTGGCGGAGCTCAAAAGGGATTTAACCTGTTTATGAGCAAAGCGCAATGCGCTACCTGTCATTTTGTACCGCAGTTCAATGGTGTTAAGCCTCCATTTATCGGCTCCGAGTTTGAAGTGATTGGCGTGCCGGCTGATACTTCCTTTTCCAAGCTGAGTCCCGACAAGGGCAGGTACGAAGTAAATCCTGCTTTTGAGACAATGAATGCGTTCAGAACCGGATCATTAAGAAATACAGGGTACACCGGACCTTACATGCATAACGGTGTATTTAAAACGATGAAGGAAGTAGTTGATTTTTACGATGCCGGCGGTGGAGTAGGAAAGGGTCTTTCCGTGAATAATCAAACATTGTCGGCTGATTCTTTAAAATTAACCATCGAAGAAAAGGAAAATTTGATTCAATTCCTGCAATCATTGAATGAAGATATATTGTTCGAATCAGCGCCGGAAAAATTGCCCCGGTCAAAAATTAAAAGCCTTAACGCCAGGAAAGTCGGCGGGGAATATTGAATACAACTTTCAAAAAAATCAGGATCATGAAGAAAATAGCAATGGTACTTGTCTTTCCTATCGCCCTTATTTTTCAGTTAAACGCTCAAAAGAAAGCTGAATTCGATTACCCCGAAGATTCTACCGCTGAAGCAAGTAAAAAAGCCTTTGAAAAGCAGTTTAACCAGGGTAAAGTATTGTATAACATTAGTTGTGGAAATTGTCATAATATCAAGAATGGGCGTAAAGAAATAATTCCCGATTTTTCCATGCCGCAACTGATGGATTATGAAATGCGGATGTATACAGAGCATTCTGACCGACTTACTGATAAGCATGTGGCAGACGATGAAATGAGTAAGATCATTTTGTTTCTGAGGTTTAAGAAGAAGAGTGGGACCGATATTCGTGGTAAAAGCCAGCAGACGCCATAACATTTGGCATACAGAAAGATAACAGCGGAATCAAATTGACTTCATGGTAGTTTAATATGGTAATAGTAGTTTTCCAATGAAAACGGTGCAGTTCTGATTATCGAAAACAAAGTTCTTCTTTCTATATACTGTTGTGCAGGACAGTTTTTTCCAAAATTTGCCTGCATTATGGTCGTTCGCTTCCAGATTTTTATGTCCCCTTCCATCCTGTGAGAAACGGGATGGAAGGTTTTTATTAATTAAGCCTTGTATTTTGCCGGCAAACAGAAATCAAGCCAGTTACTATCAATTTAAGAAAGTATTCCCCTTTATCGCACCTGGATCAACTGCATGGAATTATTTTTATTAAACCTTTTATCGATTACTTAAATGCTAAATAATCTGACCTGTAGGAGAACGAGCCTTAGTGAATGTCTTTCAACGAAATCTCCAGCAAGCACCCAAACTCTCTTGCAAAATCTACTGACACCCGCGCATGTACAGCACCTTGCCTGTCGAGAAAACGTTGTGTGCCGTTGATGGCAAATACACCTTCGTGCCAAATATCAGCATGAATGTATAAACCCTGTGTGCCATCACATAAGAAGCAAATGAAGTCTTCCGGCTTGACATCATCACCGGGTAATGCCACGGGCACTAAAAAAGGTCGCTTATCCAAAGGAAAGAAAAGCAGGCCACCGTCAGGGTGATAGTTGGAGTGCCACAGCAAGATTCTGTCTGGCGACAAATTGTGTGTATCATCGGCCATTTCAGGGGCTTTGCTGTAGCCAAGAATGTATTTTCCACCTACGGCTTCATTACTGCCGTATAAGATATCACCTTTCCACTGGCTGAGGAACGTCCCTTCTTTAGTACCGCCTTCATCGCCGCTGTCTGTATCAACGGGCCGCCAGCCTTTTGCAGGCCAGCGTGTGATTTCTATTTTAAAAGAATCCAGATCATCAACAAGACAGCCATAACCTTTTACAGACGCAGTGGTTGCTTTTATTACGGGAATGGATACGTGTTTTAACCCTGCCGGCAGGTTTGGGTTCATATAATCAGGGGTGGTGGCAGTATGCATGATGGAGGATTGGTAGTTTGCGACCGGAAAATTTCGCCCGCGCGGTGTTTATAAAAAATAGTTGGTTCAGTTTAATCACGGCCAATTTTGTTTGATTTTCAACAAGAACCCGAATGGATGTATAGATATTTATTGATCGGCAAACATAGAACACCCTTTTTATGTTTCCCCACTATTCTTAATTAAACAGGAGGAAGGTATTCTATCGGAAATATAAAGAATGGATTACTTAGGGTGGATAGGAATGGATTATCCCGGAACAAGGAATAGGTTTTGGCAGAATAATTTGTATCAGTCATGCTTGGCAAATGAGATTCTTGCTTTTTCAAAACCCTTTTCAGTCAGAAGTATTACTACGGTGTTAGATCTTTTTACAAGGATCAACTTCTCCTTCACCAATTCTTCGAGATACTCCTGCTGCCAGTTTCCCTTGAGCCGCAAGAGTATTTCCCGCGTGCTGCAATGGTATTGCAGGGGGTGAGGGTCATCTTTGGTAATGTCGTATAAAACTTTAAGTATCCGGTATTTCTCATCCATACCGGGTAAAAATAAAGAAACAGTGTTACCTGTATATTACGGCGAAATATAATGTGGTTAGCTCTTAAGCGGATACTTCCTGCGACTTAACCGGGGGTTTAGTTTTCTTTGAGGATTTTTTTTTGGCAGGAGGTTTTACACCGGTTAGCAAAGCCTTACTTGCTTTTTTAATATTCCGTTTAAATTTTTTTTGGCTGACGGCGTCTTTAAGACCTTCAAATGTGCTGATGAGGGTTTGAGCTATCTGGTTGCGAAGATCCTTTTTGGATAATTTTTGTGAAACAGACATTATAGAAAAAATTGTTTACACAAACTTAATAATTTGATAACAAATCCAATGTTAAGTTTTTAGCCTAATGTTCCTACCTGCTCTGGTTATTTGCTTCTGATGTAAGAAGGTCGCCTAACCAAAATGTCCGTTTACATAATTCCTGGTCAGCTCCTGTTTAGCATTTTTAAAAATATTTTCCGCGGTGTCAAACTCGATCAGTTCCCCCAGATACATAAAAGCCACCTTGTCGGAGATACGTTGTGCTTGTTGCATATTATGCGTTACAATTACAATGGTAAAGTCTTTTTTCAAACTCATTATCAGCGCTTCAATTTTATTAGTACTGATGGGATCTAATGCAGAGCAGGGTTCATCCATTAAAATCACCTCTGGACGGAGAACAACAGTTCTGGCAATGCATAGACGCTGCTGCTGTCCGCCTGATAATTTTACCGCAGGCTTTTTTAGTTCATCCTTTACTTCCTCCCACAAATAGCTTTCTTTCAAGGCATTTTCAATTAAACCCGGTATTTCATTTTTTGGGAAACTATGAATATTCAATGCATAAGAAAGATTTTCATAAATACTTTTTGGTAGTGGGTTTGGTTTTTGAAATACCATCCCGATTCTTTTACGTATTTCGGTTACTGATACTTTCTTATCGTATATATCTGTATGCTCTAATTTAATGGAACCTTCCAGTCGTGCATCTGGAGAAAGATCATGCATTCGGTTGAAGGATCGGAGTAATGTAGATTTGCCACAGCCGGAAGGTCCGATTAAAGAAGTAACCTTGTTTTTAGGGAAATCTATGTTGATATTTTTCAGGATTTGCTTCTTCCCAAAATACATATTAAAGTTATGCGCTGAAAGTTTAATCTCACTCATATTAATCCTGTGTCCTGTGTTTAAACCGAATATAAAAAGCAACGATATTGAGTACAAAAACCAACAATATTAAGACCGTTGCCGTGCCATACGCAAAGGGCCGGACCTCTTCTATTGACTGGTGTTGTGTCGACAGCATATACAAATGATAAGGTAATGCCATAAACTCCTGGTTAGGCGAAGCAGTAATTCCGTTTATATAAAACGCAACGCCAGTAAACAAGATGGGGGCCGTTTCACCTGCAGCTCTTGACATGGTCAATATCACACCAGTTAAAATGCCCGGCAATGCCTTTGGCAACACTACATCCTTGATGGTTTCAAACTGTGTGGCACCCAATGCAAGGGTAGCTTCCCTCATGCTGTTAGGAATGCGTTTCAAAGCCTCCTCCGTGGTGGTGATGATATAGGGTAAGGAAAGCAATCCCAGCGTTAGCCCGGCAGATAGAACGGAAGTCCCTAATCGTAATGACTGAACAAATAAGGCAAGCCCAAACAATCCATAGATAATCGAAGGAATACCGGCAAGATTCCTGATGGAAGCCCGGATAATATTGGTAAGTACAGACGGTCTTGCATATTCATTAAGATATACCGCGCAGGCTACTCCAAATGGCACAGCAAAAAGAGTGGTGATAAATGTGAGCAAAAGGGTTCCGATTATAGCGGGCAGAATTCCTCCTTGCGTCATAGCATTGGTAGGGAATTGGCTGATAAAATTCCACGATACAGAAGACATCCCTTTTGAAAAAATATCATATAAAATGACTCCCAGTATCAGGCATACCAGTAGTGTACTACCCAACAGCAATATCCAGTTAAACAGGTAGCGTATTTTTTTCATCATGCATGGAATTTTCGTAACCTGTTAGCAAAATATTCTCCGAGTAAGTTGATAGCTAATGTGATCACGAACAAAACGACTGCGATAGCAAACAAGGCAAAATAATGGGTGGTCTGATAAGGTACTTCACCCATTTCTATGGCAATGGTAGCTGTAATGGTCCGCACTGCGTCTAAAAAACCTTTGGGTAATACAGCTGCATTGCCTGTTGCCATTAATACGGTCATGGTTTCTCCCAGGGCCCTGCCCAGGCCCAGCATTACTGCCGCAATTAAGCCAGGTAAAGATGCTGGCAAGGTTACTTTAAAAAGTGTTTCCCATTTGTTTGCTCCAAGGGCCAGTGAGGCTTCCCTGTGACTTTGCGGCACCGCATTGATGGCATCTTCACTGATGGTAATGATGGTAGGTAATGCCATCACCGCTAATAACACGGAACCATTTAATGCGTTTAACCCGTTTTGTATGCCAAATAAATTTGCGATGCCCGGCCCTACTAGCACTATGCCGAGAAATCCAATAGCTACGGAGGGGATAGCTGCCAGCATTTCAATGATTGGCTTCAATATAGCTTTTAATTTCGGGTGGGCCAATTCAGATAAAAAGGCGGCGGTGAATATACCCAGCGGTATAGCTATCACCATTGCTCCCAATGTCACTAATCCCGTACTCACCAATAACGGGGCAATTCCGTATTTGCTGGTTGAACTTTCCGGGTCCCATTGTGAGCCCGTAAAAAAATCAACAGGTTTTACATGTGCAAAGAAAGCAATGCTGTTGTATAGCAACATCAAAAAAATTCCTGCCAGCAAGGCAATGGTAACAAAGCCTGCTGCTTTGAAGACCTTTTTCAGCAGCCAATCCGTATTCTCCCGTTTTTTTATACTCATGGTTTTTCATTTACAGGATAATATCCGGCCAGTTGGATAATTTGCTGGCCTTGCTCGCTTTTTTCAAAATCAAGAAAAGGCTTTATTTTATCATACGACACGGCCTTGTAGTATTGATACAAGGGACGCTGAAAAAAATATTTACCTGCCGCAATCATGTTTGCGTCCAGGGGCGAAACGGCATTGTGATTGTTATCCTGGTAAATCGTAAGCACTTTTATTCCTGTACTGCTACCCTCGGCAACATATCCAGCTCCAACATATCCAATCCCTGAATGATCAGCCTTAATAGCTTCCAGTATTTGCGCATTGCCATTCATTTGCTTGGCATAAGGTGTAAACTCTATGCCTAATTTTTTTTTGACAAAATCATGGGTACCGGAATTGCTTTGCCTGCCATAAATATTGACGGGCATCTTTTTCCCCGTCAGCGATGACCAGTTTTTAAAAGTGCCATTCAGCAAGCTCGCCAGGTCGGTTGTATTGATGGAATCTATTGGAAGGTCATCGGCTACCACAAATGCGATGGCATCCTGGGCGAAAACAAAAGAGTCAATTTTCTCTCTTTTTTTTTCAAACAATTTGATCTCGCCATGATTGATGCTCCTGGAGGAATTAGCCACGTCAGCTGTTCCATTCAGCAATGATGCGATACCTAACCCGGATCCTCCACCAGATATAGAAACAAAAACTTCGGAATTAACTTCATGAAATGATTCCGCCAGCTGCACAGCCAGGTTTACTTCAGTATCCGAGCCTTTTATTTTTATCGTCTTGTTTTCCTGCGAACAAGCGGATAGAAGGACTATAAGATAGAAGAAATAGAACTTCATATTTTCAACTTAACTATTAAGAGAAGAAAATAACTAACAACTGGTAAAATCAGCGCAGATCAATATTATCTTTTGATTAAGTAAATTTTTTCATTGCTTCAAAAAAATTGATAAAAGCTGGGATGGTCCCGTCCACCCGGGTTGGCTTACTTATTGTCCTGTTATCAATGATGGATGTTGACAAGTGAGATAGATTGTTATCAAAGTCATTTGGAATTCTGATAATCATCAGCGTGGTCTAACCCTATTAATTCTATTTTTATCCGGTACGAAATTTTTGAAATTTACAAATGAGCCCAGACCCATTATTAAAAATTCATCAGCAATTAATTGAACTAGAGAAGAAAATGCTGCAGGAGATAGAAAAACGGCAATTACTTTTTAGTGATATCCACCCCGAACAATACCCCTCCGCACAAAATATGATTCATTATTTGACCCTCCGAAATGAAGATATCCGGGAACTGCAGGATCAGCTTCATATACAAGGCCTTTCTTCGTTGGCTAGTTCAGAAAGTCATATTCACAGGCAGGTGCAATCAATTTTGCAGCGATTGGGGCAGCAATATTCCCCGGAACAACTTGATACCTGTACGTTCGATAATAGCATGATGCAGATGGCACAAAAAAGCCAAAATCTATTTGGTGAAAAAAAAGACGCCGTTACACCGTATATCATGGTGACATTCGATGCTTCCTTTGCTGACAATTACGCTTTGATTAAAAACCTTTTGCAAAACGGAATGAATGTGGCCCGAATTAATTGTGCGCATGATGATGAGGCGACCTGGTCCCGGATGATCCATCACCTTAAAAAAGCCTGCCGGTATTCCGGTCTGCCTTGTAATATATATATGGATCTGGCAGGACCCAAAATCAGGACAAAGCTAATATGTAAAGGCAGGGTGAAGAGAAAAGTGAAAGTAAAAGACGGCGAACTTGTATGGCTGGCGTATGACGCTGCTGATTTTAATGATGATGAAATTGTTATTAGCCCCAATGAACCTGGGATCATCGCCATGCTGAAAAAGGGGGAAAGAGTATATTTTGATGACGGCATTATTAAAGGAGTTGTTGAAACCATTAAAAAAAAGACGGCCGGTGTTCGGATAGTGCGTATATCCTCCGAAAAGAAACAGATCAAAGAAGATAAAGGAATTAATTTTCCTGACTCCGAGATTTCTATTCCTTCGCTCACGGAATTTGATATAGCTTGTCTGCCCTTTATATGTGATCATGCAGATATGGTGGGCTATTCCTTTGTTCGTAATCCTTCAGATATGGCGGTGTTGCAACAGGCCTTGAAAAAAAATTCACCGCTGCCTCCGGATATTATTATCAAAATTGAAACACCGGAAGCAGTAAAAAATCTCCCGGGCCTTCTTCTTTGCGGAATGCAGCAAAAGGTTTTTGGCGTAATGATAGCAAGGGGGGACCTCGCCGTTGAAATCGGGTTCGAAAGAATGGGGGAGATACAGGAGGAAATTCTATGGATATGTGAAGCAGCGCATGTACCGGTAATATGGGCTACGCAGGTACTCGAAACATTGAATAAGTCTGGTATTGCCACCCGTTCAGAAATAACCGATGCTTCACATGCTGCTATGGCTGAATGTGTGATGATCAATAAAGGGGATCATACCATAGAAGTAATAGAAACACTGCGGGATATTTTACATCGAACAGGTGGACATCATATTAAGAAAAGGTTTACGTTTCGTCCGTTGAGTATTGCTGCAAGGTTTATGAATGAACAATCAAAGTAAACGCTGTTTTATGATCTAGACCGTTTTCGCATTCATGAATGTCGTTCCTGAACCAGGTAATCTCTTTTTTCTAATCTCCACAATACTTCAAAGGCTGATGGTACAACAACATCGGTCATTTCTTTATCATCAGAAGATTTAATAGCCCAGGTTTCTAATTTGTTTTATCCAGGTCTCGGTTGGTTTAATGACAAATGAAATGGTCGCTGCCACCACGCCAGATATTACAGAATGAGAATAAGGCAGGAAATCAAGATGCAGTTTTCCGCTTGAAACTGAAAAATGTTCCCAACCCGAGAAATTAAAAATTACCCGGAAAATTTCCATTAACTGAACAGAAATCAACACTGGTAACACAGGGGCTGCCGGTACCTTCTTTTTAATTAGCAAAGCTGTTGCGGCATGACTTATTGCATACATAGCGGTAAAGTTGAACAATAAATATCCTGGGCAGTATAGCTGTTTTTTTATGTCCGTACAAACCAATCCACAGGTCTCCGGAGCGAAACAGGTTGCGGATAGTTTTTTATATACCCGGTACGTAAAATAAATTGGATACTATCGTGGATGCCTATTGAAGAATTCAGGTTCTTGCTGGTTGATGTCTCTTCTAAAATTTGTGTCATCGGGTGAATGCCAATATTTTTTCCCCGGATCTTTAAAAGCAATCGCTGTAAGCGTTTCCCTGTTTCTAATAATGTGAGCGTCGATTTATCCTTACTGGTTATCAGCATCCAGCCAGCTGATTGAGATACTTGTTTTATTACCGCATCAATACTTTTTTCTCTAAAACTATTTTTCATCACCTCTTTTTTTCCATAGTAGTTTCGCAATACCCACCCTGGTATTCCTTCTATCTCCATACTTGCCAGTGTAAGTCCATCACAATACGCTTTTGCGTCTTTACTGGAAAACCTTATCCAGTCTGATAGTTCTTTTTGGGCGGCATTGCGGTTCGCCTGGATCCTGTTGGCTTCAATAGTTTGTTCATTTAACCATTGAAATTCTTTTGCGGCATTAGGTATGAAGTGAAGAGAATCAGCTCCCTCTTTTATTAAATAGTCGACATCTTCTTTCTTTAAAGGATCGCTCAAATAATTTGACCTTATTGTTCTGCGTTGTTTTATTTGTTGAATATCGAATCTGGTTGGGGTGGTTGATCTAATCAATTTTACGTCCACTATGCTTTCATCCTGGTTGGTAGTGGCCAGGACATCGAATTGACAAGCATAACCCCAATTGCCGGCTGCATATTCTAAGTTTTGTAGAAATGCACCAATTGACAACATTGTTTCCCGCTGGGTAGGATCAACAGCGGGAAGCCACTTGCTTTTGTCATTACAAATTATCCAATGATAGGGTTCAATATATTTTACAAACCAGGGCTGAGTATTATGTCCGCTCGGTGCTAAAGATGCCAGGAAAAGAATTTCCCTTTCATCTGCCAAAAGAGGAACCGTTCCAGGCATACCTGTTTTCATATCACCTCTGGTGAAATTACGGTTATCACTTAGCAAGTAGTATGTAACACCAGCAATAGCTAAAGTTCCTCCGGCAATGGCTATAAATTTTTTTCTGTTCATCAGGATTTCCTTTTAAGCCCGTTTCGTAAGCGTTCAGTAAGTAAAGGCACTTTCCAATAATTCAGGTATTTTACTAGGGCTCCGCTTTCATGCAATGCTTTTCATTTTGTACATAAGTTATTATAACGCCACAAAAGTGGGTCCCTTAATTGCAAAAAAATTACATAATTATGGAAATGAGTTTCAAAATTCACACTTTTCTGGCGGATGTTTCCCGCATGATTGATGATAGTTGGCTCGTGTTTACTTTGCTATTAAATTTAGGTTAAGGAATTGCCCGCATACCTGATTTTGTTTGAAACGATAAAAATCATAGGAGCTATTGAAGAGCAAGCCTTTTGGGTATCGTATATTAAATCATTATAAACTCCCCCTAATCTTATCAGATTAAAACTAGCTTGCAAGCAAATCCGGTTATTATGATTAGTGAGCTTCCAATCCTGACACCGACAACCCGCTTTTCCAATCGTGCTGAAAATTATGTGAAATATCGCCCTGCATACCCTCTGGGAATTGTTACATTCCTGGAGCAAGCATTGAATTTGAAAAAAGATGCCCAGATCGCGGACATAGGATCCGGCACCGGCTTATTTGCAGAACCGTTGCTTGAAAAGGGGTATCGCGTAACTTGTATTGAGCCCAATGAAGAAATGGGGAAAGCAGGAGATGCCCGACTGGGACGATATCCTTGTTTCGTGAGCAGGCGAAATAGAGCCGAGGCCACTGGTCTGGGTAATCAAAGCATCGATTTGATTACTGTTGCACAGGCCTTCCATTGGTTAAATCCGGTTGCGGCACGACGAGAATTTAGCCGGATATTGAAACCCGGAGGCCATGTGGTTTTGGCCTGGAATATCCAGAAGACTGATAGCAGCTTTCTTAATGGCTATGCCGAAATCAAGGAACGCTATCGTATTGAAGATACAAGGCCCCACAGAATGAAAAGTCAACAGGTTAGTGATTTTTTTTCACCACTTAGTTTTCAAAGAAAGGTTTTTCCAAATATTCAAATACTGAATTTTGACGCATTAAAAGGACAATTATTATCCGTTTCATCGATGCCACTACCCGGCCATCCTTCCTATGAGACAATGATCTCGGCACTGGTACAACTTTTTATGGCTCACAACGAAAATGGATTTGTTCGTATGGAATTTGAGACCATCCTTTACTGGGGAAATTTGCGGTAGTGCTGAAAAATTCCTGATCTAGCCTGTGCTTAAAAAAGTGGGGAAACTTATTGAAATGAATTTAGTAATACGATGTTAATACGCTTTACCGGTCCGGCTTTCTATATATCGCTATCTTACTCCCGCTTATAAGATATTATGTTCTTAAAATGTACGGCCTGTATTTCCATACGGGCCAATTTTTTAACTTTAGAACACAACAACACGGGTTTTATGTTAGAAATATCTTTACTTTTTTTATTCGGAGTTGCAATCCCATTCTTAGTTTATGTCTTCTTTTTCATGGATAGAAAAAGAAGATAAGTTTATATGTACAGGCCCTCCCGTTCGCTGTTTACAACCTGTGCATAATTAACTTATCCATGTGCATTCTAACATAATAGAAACAATAGTGTAACGATTTTATAATCCCATACCTGAAAATTATTTGTATTATCATATTTTTTACAGCTAAGGACTATTTTGCCCTTTTAGAATTGTTTTGATTATCCTCTACTGGCCTTTCCGGAAACTTACAATATAGTAGCATCCCTTTGTTTCGCTTTTCACAACAAAAGTTAGTATGAATGATTTTAAGAAAACTTCAATGGTATTAATTAATTGTAACCTTGCCGCACCAGTTGTACAAATGATGGAACTTCACAGCAAAAAAATAATGGCAAAAGCAGCAATTTTATTTAATGGCATCAAATTTCCTTTCAATGTAGTAGATCGTGCTATTAGTTGGGCCAAGCAAAGCAAGGGATCGCTCGTCGCGATATTTCTAAAAGCTGAAAAAATTGAGAGAGAAGGATATGTTTTTCCGAGTGACCTTGATGCGGCGCAAAACATCGCTGAAAATAATGCGACAAATACTAATCTTTCCCTGATCATTGACAGTAATATGCGGATTTTGGAACACCAGGCCATTGGAGCACACATAGAAGTTCGAACAGCCCTGCTCACGGATCCCACCGACGAGGAGTTACTGGACCAATTAGGTGGTAGCGAGTATATATTTACCAGCAAAGAAGTTGCGGAACCTGGCGCACTAACATCGAACAGAATTAATTTAAAAAGAATATTTAAAGATCCTCCTTCGCGTATGGAATTAATTCAAGAATAGTTCACGGTGTTAGCAGCATAATTAAATTGTCAGTAAAATTGGTGTTGGTACTCATTGGTTTCAGCAGTTGGATGGATTTGTAATTTATCAAAGGGAAGGCGAAAAGAGCAATGCACAGCCACTCGCTTACAAAAATGGTTAATCTCTCTACCATGGAAGGTGATGGCTATAAAATTCATCTGTATCGAAGTATTGTAGCATTTTGCACATTCAAAACAGCAATCTACTCATCTGGTATTTGCTATTTTCTTGCAGGTTTTACTTTTAGAAAGTAAAATTTCACGATTAACCATTTAAACCTTATCAACATGTTACACAACATTCGCATCGCCGCGGTATTGACATTTTTTTTATTCATCACCAATCAACTAACCTATACCAGTAAAACTGGTATCAACGACCGGCCATTGAGGAGAACCATAATTTTGAATCAGGAGTGCCAACAGATCGAGGTATGGGGTAATGTGCAAATTATTCTTTCACCTGCTTATTCGGACCGGATAATCTTTCAGGGTTTAATGAAGGATGTAAACGGTATTGAAACAAAGCTAAAGAAAGGAACGCTTTCGGTTAACGCAGGAAAGTTGCAAGGAAGTTCAACCACGACGATCATTTTACCCGCGGCAATGCTCGATTTCATCCGGGTCAACGGGAATGGGGACATTACTTCAGCAGGTAAATTGAATAGACCTCACTTAACAGTTGAACTGAACGGGGAGGTTAAGTTGCAAATTCATTCCTTAGGTAAAATAAGTGTTGTAACGCCGGAAGAATATAACCTGGTCAGGAACTAGTACGCCCTTTTTGCGGTTGTTTTTTCCGGATCGATTTGTATGACGTTTTAAAGATAAATCAGGCTTCTTTTTTTATTAATGATAGCCTGATTTAAAAATTTATTATTCTTGCAGAACTGGTAACAAATGGATAACAATTCCGTAATATTAACTGATTCTGAAATGCACTGATCTTTGGGCAAATCCATAAGTATGGCAAAGGCAGCGATGCTTTTTAATGGCATCCGGTATTCATTCGAAGTCGTAGATCAGGCTTTTAACTGGGCCAAATTAAATAACGGCATTCTTACGGCAATTTTCCTCCGGGCAAAAAGTGATCCGGGTGAAGGCTACATTTTCCCGAGTGACCTGGATGCGGCAGAGAATCTCTATACTACGGATGACTCAAACGCCGGTCATATAGCCATTAGTGACAGCAATATCAGATTACTGCAACACGCCGCCGCCGTTGAAAATATAAAGGTACATTCGGTAACACTCATTGATCCAAGCCGCCAGCAGCTTCTGCATGAGCTAGAAGGAAGTGAATGCATTTTCACCAGCGACGATATTCATGAATCAGGAACGCTTACAGTCGACAGTATCAACATCAAAAAGTTTTTAGCAAATGCGCCTGTGCCTGTGAAAATCATTAAAAGCCGACCATGATCCATTTAGCTGACCATCATCAATCCGTCGTTGCTCTTATTTATAACAATATCTTGCTGATCCCGGATGGCAAAGTAATAGGTGTATTATTGGGTCATTGTGTATTTGGAATTGATGGCCAGGTGAAGGCAAGGTATTTTCAGCATACTTTATTTACGATGGAAGGGAAGGCGCTGGCGAAAGACGACGAAAGCAATGATAGATTTGCAATAGATATACCCCAACTATTGGAGAATGCGTGGTTACTCCTTATGAAAATAAAAGATCATACATGCCCCCCGGTTGTTCCCACTGATGAATGGGCGACAACCTCAGTAAAAGAGCATTTCACAACTATTAGCAATAGGCCGTCCTGAGTATTTGCTCAACGCTTTGCCTCGATATAATCTCTTCACATCGAAGAAAGCTATTCTTCAATATCAAGAGGGTTTTGCATGAACAACGGTTCGCCAGCGCAAACCCGGTATAAACCTTACTGCTATTAAAATGTCTTGTATAGCATAAATCAACTACTTATGTTTAAAATTAATTTGAAGTCTTCAATAAGATGGTTCGACTTTTGTCCGGTAACCTCCACAAAAAAGGTTCTGAAAATTCAGAGCCTTTTATTGTTTATGCCATTTGTTGTTTATATTTTTTATTCTTCATCACCTGGGTAGGGCGTTCGGCAGGCCTTTTATACACACCGCCAAATGATAATGCCCGGAAGATAAATACATTCCTTCGGACAGTTTTAGACCCTGTTCGTCCTTGCCTGCTTACAGTCCGCCTACACATGGCTTACATTTAATTGCAATCACCATCTTTTAGATACCCTGCCCCTTTTTTTGAATTCTCAATAGGCGTTTAAGACGCATTGTTAAGAGTTGTCACCTTACCCGGTGGAAATACAGCCATTTTATAAATAACCAGCCCAAATCCACTGTAACATGAGATTCAATTTTACAAATCATCATCGGACTTTCAGCAAAGACGAATTAACAATAAGAAACATTAATGTCAGAAAGCTAACCTTGACAATACTGTGTTTAAGTATATTTTGTTTTACCTCGGTGATAGCAAAAGCCCAGACCATGTGGACACAATCCAGAACCGGGGTTGCATCTGCAGCTTCCCAGTTCAAAGTCAGTTTTAATATAACAAATGGCAGCCTTCGTATTGAAACATGGGCCCATCATCCGGATTACTGGATGCAGGCACTCAGCCACTATATGGGGTATCTTCGATCAGCTACCCTTTCATTTACTACTGATCGCGTTAACTGGACTCCTTTTTTCCAGTTTGGCAATAGTCAGAGCATAGTTGCCTATACTACATTTATCTCGCCTTTTAACCAGGTGTCGAATCTCACCCAGGTAGATAATGCACAAATACGATACGTTGACCTGTACCTGGATAACAATATGAAGAATATTAAATCAATAAAGATTGATTTTGAAATGTGGGGTGAAATTTGCTGCGGAAACCATGACCAATATAATGGCTCTGATATAAAAGATATAACGATTCCTCAATTTACAGCAATCAATACGCCAACCTTTGAGTTTGTTACTGTTCAAAATAACGGTGTTTTTGAACCGAAAGCCGTAATAAGTTACACAAAAACAAGTCTCGGCGACTTAGATAAGATCAGCAATATGGTCTTAAACGAGTCAAGTCCTCCACAAGACAAGCGTTTGACAGGCTACCAGCAGGTAGCCACCAGTGGCTCTACCGAACAGCCGACTTTCAATGTTGCAAAAAAGTATTACTACCAACAATTAGCCTATTTCGAAAGGTGGTATAATAGCTCCGCTGTAATAAATGTTCCTGCGTTTACATTTCCAAAAACCGCTGCGGCAACCTATGATCCCGTCGCACAACAGGTAACCTTTTCGTGGACCATTGACCCGGTCAGTGGTAACAGTTTTGTCACTGATAAATTTAAAATACAGGTGGCTAATAATGCCAATTTTACAGATGCCCGGGAAGTAAGCGTTGATTATGATCCGGTCAAGTCATCGTTCAGTTATATTGTCGATAAAGATTTTTCGCCCCAAATGTATTTCAGGGTGGCAAGGGCCCATACCGGCTTCAACTGGGAACTTGCCAAACAGGCGACTACTTCTATATCCTTTACTTCTATTCCATTAACGGCTACCGCTGTATTACAAAACAGCAAGTCAGCCTTGCTCACCTGGAACCCATTAGCCAATGCATGGTTACCGGGATCAACCCTTGTTCTAACCCGCATCAACAACACATCCAAAACACAAAATGAAATAAAACTCAATAAACAGGATTTTGACAAAGGAAAATACACCGATGTCCAGATTTCAACGTGCAACAGTTATAATTACACACTCCAGGTCCTGCCACCCATTGGCTCCAGTTTTACTGCTTTTGCACCTGTTCAAATAACCGGCGAAATATTACCAACCGAAATTGGTTCGCTGATACAACTGGAAGTTTCAAAAGGATATTTTCCTGACAGAACAGAACTGCGTTGGTCAACCTACGGGTCCTTTGATAACTTCATCATAAAACGGGCGGTGTATGGTACAACCAATTTTGTACAGGTAGCAACAGTACCGGGCTCCATCAACAGTGAGTACCAAACCGAAGATGCAAAAGGAACACCGGGCGTATATTATAGTTACCAGGTAATCGGAGCAGTAAAATGTAATAATACTACTGTATTCTCCAATGAAACATTGACCGGCATTGGTTTTAGAAGTCCGACCGGAAATATTTATGGCCGGGTAACATACGAAAACGGCCAGGGCGTAGAGGATGTAGCCGTTCGCCTGCAGAGTAATAGCCAGGTACAATTAGGCAAGAGCATTTACCTGAATGGAACAACGGATAGTTATTTGCAGGTATATACCAAAACTCCTTTCTCCGATACGGCGTTCACTATTGAAGCCTGGATCAAGCCTGCTGTTGCCAGCCCGCGTGGCCAGGTTATTTTCTACGGCAATGATCAATATTTTTTGGGCTTTACGGCCACAGGAAATTTATTCTTTGATTACCTGGGAACCGCTGTTGAGGTCGCCTATAGCAACCCCGGCAATTCTTTTGTTCATGTCACAGGCATACATACCAAAGACTCCTTGTTTGTAATGTTGAACACAAATGTTATCGGGAGAAACGCCGTTCCTTATACGCGTTCTTATCCTGACGATGCCATCTACATCGGTCAGGCCCGGGGCGGTGCCGCTTACTACCAGGGCTATATAGATGAAATGCGGGTATATAACCGGGCCCTATCATTAGCGGAGGCAATAAAAAATCAAACAAGATTATTCTCGGGGGATGAACCCGGCCTTGCAGCATACTGGCGATTTGATGAGACCATCACCGACCAGTTTTATGATCTTTCGTTTCATGGAGATAACTACAACCGTAATGACGGTACAATGAACGCTGCCAAGGTTGTACGATCAGGTGTAATTCCAACCGAGGAACAATTGGCGCTTAAATCTTATACCGACCTTTCGGGCAGCTACTTTATAGCAGGAATACCCTACACGGGCAATGGCACCACGTATACCATTGTACCACTGAAAGGAACGCACCAGTTTGATCCCATATCGGTCAACAGGCTGATATCTCCCTCGTCAACGCAGTTCGCAGTTGACTTCAAGGACAAGTCATCCTTCCCTGTTTCGGGGTATGTGTATTATAAAAATACGACCGTACCTGTGCCGGGTGTTCAGTTCAAAATTGACGGACAGTATGCCCAGCAAAGTAATGGAACGATAATAGAGACTAATGAAAATGGTTTGTTTACCATATCTGTACCGGTTGGCACCCATGAGGTAAAAACAGTAAAAGCCAATCATATTTTCGCCAATGATGGTAAGATAACCGACAAGGACGGCCGGAATTTAAATTACCAGAATAATATCAGTGGTCTCGAATTAACTGATATTACAACCATCCGTTTTATTGGCAGAGTTGCCGGTGGAGCTATTCAAAATGATTTGCCACTGGGCCATTCAGTTTCGGTAAACAATCTCGGGAAAGTCGTCAGTGTAACACTCACGCTGCCTACCGGCAACAAGTATGCATTAAATAAAGAAGCAGCAAGCAAGAAAGTTGTAGTAAAACACCTGCTGCCTTCAAATATCAAAGATTCTTCTAAAATTCGTTCTACAAACGTTACTTATAATACCAATAGTATTGTTATTACCCCGGACCCGGTCACAGGTGAATTTGTAACCGATCTCATACCTGTTAAGTTTATCGCTTCTACGGTCAACGTCACCGGTTGGGGCGATCTGCTGGGTGGCAAACCTGTATCACTGGACTTTATTGACAAATTCAGTCTCAAGAGTTCAACCCGGCGCTACGAGGATTCCATCCTGACGGCTCAAAATACCTACGAGAAGACCAGCTATTTTGATAGTTTGACATTTAATGACTCGTATAAATTTATTAAGCGTATTAACCCGTCGGTAGAGATTTTCCAGAAAAGTGCAAGTGGAAATCCAGTGCCCTATTTCGGTAACCTCCAGTATGAATCCCTTTCCCTGACAGGCAATAAAGAAACCGTATTGGTAGTAGACACTTCAAAAACGGGTAAGTTGATGTACCTGTTTGGCAATCCTGTTTTTGTTCAAAATCAACAGTACAGCTTTGGCTTTGCAGCATCTGAAAAATACCCGTATTATGAAAGCGTCGTCAACGGAGTACCGGTAATCAAACAGGTGGGCGGTAAGAACCTGATCGATAATGTACCTACCACGGATGGTTTTGTGTCGATACAGAATAAGATCCAGAATGGAACATCCAATGCCGATACTTTTAGTTTGAACGATAAGGGCCTGGCCGAATACGAGTTTACTGCGGGCGATCCAAGCCTGGCCACAAAGGGCATAAAAGGTTTTTCAACTAGTATACGATTCGGACAAGCCACTAATGTCAATTGGACCTGGAATGGCGACCCGCAATTAAATGCGTATGTGATGGGAGGAAAACTGACGGGTACCGATTTTGTTACAGCAGGCCCCGACAGGCTGTTAATGGTACTTCGTGACCCGCCGGGTTCCAGGAGTTTCTCTTATGCTGAACAGGGTTCTACCATTAGCAATTCAACTACTTTCAGCGGCGCTGTTGACCAGGTGGGTGACCTGGATCTTACAACAAAAGTTGGCGCAGAACTGGTAACATGGACAGGTATAGGGGTGGGAACCATTAATACGGTTGAAGCAACTTCAGGAGCGGTTATCGGGCTTCATCATGAAGAACATTACACCAATTCAAATACCAAGGAAACCTCAACTACTCTTACAACAAGGTTTCAAACAAGCGACGATCCATTGTTTGTGGGACCCACGGCAGACGTATTTGTTGGTTATTCAACCAATATGACTTATGGTCAAAGCAATAATATAACCATTGTAAAAAGAACGAGCCTGCAGGCTTCGGATAGTCTGTTATACCAGCCGTCAGCCACCAGTCCTCATGTAGTGATACAAAGGGCTGGTATCAATGTTGGTGAAACCTTCGGCACCCTGTTTGCCTTTCCGCAGCAGCACATCGAAAGGGTATTGATCCCAAATCTTTTAAATATCAGGAATATCGCTCTTTTACCGGCAGGAACCTCTTTGGCAAATGCCCAGGCGTTAGCCAATAGCACGAAAAAAGCGGTATACATTTCAAAGCTGCAAAATAATGATCCCAGATTTGGCAGTTCCAACAATGACACGATTGCATTTGGTCCAACCGCCAAAAAAGATGCGTTTGATGATGGCAAAAGTTACAAAATAATATTTCCTGCAGCCTCACTCTATCGTACCGACACTATCATGATCCTGAATCAATATGTTGCCAATTGGAAAAGCAGAATGGCGGATAACGAAAAGGCAAAACTGGAATCCCAACTGGTTCAAAATTATTCGTTTCATGCTGGTAGTTCCGTTGCCTGGTCCACTTCAACCAATGTAAAGGAGACCAGGGAACATAGTTTCAATTTCATTATCGCGCCTAGTGTAAGTAATAGTATCACGGGAAAAGTGAATGGTGCCGGAGTTGAATTCAAGTACAAAGAATCACTGGGAACAACAATAGGTGGCAGTTCTAACAACGGCACGGACTCAACCTCCACGCTGGGTTTTAACCTTGCGTCCAATGGCACGGATGATTATTTCAGTGTTGATTTAAATAAAGCAACGGATAATAGCCTCGTCTTTCATACCAAGGGTGGCGCAAGTGCCTGTCCTTATTTCGACGCAACTATTTCCAAATATTACCTGCCGGGTACTGTGATCGACCAGCCTACGCAGCGAATTGAGGTACCAGTTTTATTGGTGGACAATCCTGTCGTAAATGATATTCCGAGCAGCCGCAAAGCAACTTATAACATCACGCTCAGCAATGAGTCAGAAGCTAAACTGCCGGCCACATTCATACTTGGGTATATTGATAACGACTCAACAAAAGGTGCGACTATTGCTGTAGACGGCACACCCATTGGTGGTGCAGGTCGCTCGGTCTTTTTACAATATGGGGAAAGCATTACGAAGGTGCTTACCCTCACCAGGGGTCCCAATGCCATGGATTATAACAACATCCCCATCATTCTCCACTCAGAATGTCAATACGATCCCACTAATTACAGGGAAGATATTGTAAATGTGGTGTACATCTCCGCTCATTTTATTCCTTCCTGTTCCGATATCAGTATTAAATCGCCGAAAGACAAGTGGGTGCTTAATACGGAGTCACCGGTAAATGCACAGGGCAGACGTTACCTGCCTATTGTGATAGACCAGTTTGATGTAACCAACAATTTGTTTGATCATATAGAACTTCAGTACAAACCCACATCTTCCAGTACATGGATTACAGCCATTAAATTTTATGCTGATTCTGTCAAGATGAAAGCCGCACAGGGCGAAAGACAACTTATTACCAACGCACAGGGTATTAATTACAATTTTGAAATGGATGATGGATCGTTCAACGACCAGAATTACGATATACAGGCGGTTAGTTATTGCAAGGTGGGCAGTGATTATGTGACCACCGAATCAAATCTCATCAGCGGTATAAAAGATAGTTATTATCCACGTTTGTTTGGTACGCCTCAGCCTGCAGACGGTATACTTAGTGTAAACGATGATGTGCGATTGAACTTTAATGAAACGATTGCTGCGGGTTTGTTGACTAACAGCGACTTCCAGGTAACCGGCATTCGCAATGGTGTTAAAGGTGACCATGCAGTCAGTATAAAGTTTGATGGAGTTACTAATTACCTGGCTACTGAGTTTGAGAAGAGTTTCACCGGTAAAAATATAACAGCCGAAATGTGGATACTTCCTTCAAAGCAGGCAAATCAAACCGTGTTTAGTCATGGTGATGCAACAGCATCGCTTGAGCTGTCATTGACAACGGATAATAAAATGCAGGTTACCGCAGGAAGTAAAGTGATAAAAAGTGCAGCCGCCTACAATTACAAGGCGGGCGAATGGGCGCATGTTGCTTTTGTGTATAACGATAAGAGCCAGACCGTATCGGCTTTCTACAATTTTGTTGAAATGATACCTGCCACACCTGTTGGCTCCTATACTGGAACCGGCCACATTGAGTATGGCCGCAGCATCAGCAAGCAAAACAGTTATTTTTCCGGCAAGATACACGAAGCCCGGATCTGGAACGATACACTCAATTCAATCAAACTGCAGATAAACAGCCTGAGTATGTTATCAGGAGCTGAAAATTCATTGATGGGTTATTATCCAATGAACGAAGGGAAAGGTTTGGTGGTGTTTGATAAAGCACATGGCTCAAATGCTGCATTGAATGGCCTGTGGAGCACGCCCGCCGGGAAAGCGATAAGTCTGAACAGCAACGGTTACGTAAAACTCAACACCTCGTTTGCTCCGGTACTCACCAGCATGGATTATACTATGGAAATGTGGTTTAAAGGAGATGCAAC
>JANOCH010000099.1:0-9500 GCA_031412015.1 Chitinophagaceae bacterium | reverse complement strand
AACGGTTAATATCTTTTGGTTCCTGGTATTTTCTGTTGGGTGTGCCAATACCAAATCAAAACTTTTGTACAATGAGAAAAATGGTGTAGTAGAAATCGGCAATGGCCGCATTAAAGCCAGGTTTGAGGTAAAGAATGGCCTGGTTGCCCAGGAATATCTGGCTTATAAGGATAATGCATGGGTGTTGGTTGCGGAATCATTTCGGCCAGGTGCACCCATTTCGAATAACCCCACTAAACTTTTTAACACGACGCTTGACCCAGACCATAGATTCCTGGTAACGGAGGGAGTAAACAGTATAGAACTTCAAGAGAAAAATGAAACCGAAGTGACCGTAAAGCTAAGCGGCAATAAGGGACCAACACAAATTACACAATTGGTTACGCTTGGTTCCGACAAAGATTATTTTCATTTCGAAGTGAACGGCAATCTGGCGGGCAGCCCCGCCAGACTTGATTACCTGCTGTCAACTTTTACTTTCAATGTAAATGGCATTCCTTCGTTTATACACACGCCCGGATTAAAATACGACAACGAAGATTCGAAACAAAACAGGTTTAAATTATTGCCCGCGCAAGATCAGGTGATTGGGGATAGAGCCTTCCATGCGCCAGCAGTTATTTTACAGGAAAAAAATTTATTTGTCGCCCTTGTACCGGATCTGAATGATATCAATAAATATGCAATCACTTCTCCGGACGCAAGGCGAACTATTGACATTGGACGAAATGTATTTTCTGTTCCATTTGAAACAGATAAGTACACCATGCCAACGGGCCTCGACCTGAATGTTCAAAGCGGACTGACAGATAAGCCCGTGTTTACATTTGGTTTGATGGATAATATTATCGCGCATCATATCCATTATCAACGGGTCAATGATTCATCTATGATCAGGACCCTTAATAAAAATAGGGTACAATATGGTTTTGATCTTTTCGTTGGGGCAGACACTGAAGAGAATGACGGCTTTCGACGTGTGACCGCCCATCAATGGCAAAGGTATGGTCACCCTGTTTTTTTAAACAGGCCTCACTTGGCGTTGCCGTTTGAAGAATATTTGAACATTGTTGATTCAATAACTTTTCATCCGATAAAATCGAAATTATCGGGCGTATTTAATACCTCGGGGAAAAATACACAAATTCAGGATATAGATGTCCCACTAAAAGGATTTGAAGACATGGGTTCATGGCTTCAGTTTGAAATGAATGGTCAGCCTGTAGGCGGGTACCGTTCGGCAATTCCCTGGTGGAACGACGTAATTCATAATTCAACTTTTTGGAATAATGCCCGGGATGCATCGGGTTTTTATTTTTGGGGACAGAGGCTTGGCAAAGCTGAACTGGTCGATCGGGCCAGGCGAATTATTAATTTTTGTTTATCAGCTCCGCGAAATGACCACGGATTATTTGCGACACTTTACAATGCCAACACAAAAAAATGGGGATTACAATTTTCTGATCCGCCGCATGGAAAGAATGAATTTTTTCTGAGGGAAAGTGATTCCTATGATATTGCTGCCATTAGCAAAACAGCAGCTCACCTGTTGGATTATTATTTGCGTTGTGAAAAGGATGAGCGGATTGTCCAATACCTTAAACCATTTGCAGACTGGATGCTCGGCGCTATAAATGAAAGAGGCGCTGTCCCGTCGTATGTAACAACAAAGATGGAAGCTTCTCCAATCCTGCTGTATAGCGCTCAACCTTCTGCGACCATGTGGTTCCTTGCGGCTTATTATAACAGTACAAAGGATGACAAGTATCGTGTGGCTGCGAAACGGATCGCCGGTTATTTACAAAAGGAGATACTGCCAGAGGAAAAATGGATGGACATGGAACAATATTATTCGTGTGGCAAAAAGCCGCTCGAATTTGAAAGGGATGTCTGGCAGCACCAGGTAGTAAGAGGCAACCTGGCCAATATATGGGCATGCGAGGGTTTCGCTGCATTATACCAGGCGACGGGCGATAAACAATATTTGAAATCAGGAGAGCAAGCAGTTGATTACATTTCTTTCTCACAATGTATATGGGAGCCGCATTTCATTTACACCGCTTTTCCATTTGGCGGCTTCACCGCCGACAATTCCGACAATGCCACAATGCTGGATGCACGCCAGGCGGAGATGGTTAAGCCATTCATATGGTATGGTAAAACTTTAGGCAGACAGGATCTGCTGGAGAGGGGCATAGCTGCCGCGAAATCTTCAGTTGTATTGATGAATCTGCCTGAGCACAAAACAAATAACATTTACCGGCATACAAATATTTATCCCTATGGGCTGGGGCCCGAAAATATTGATCATGAAGCTCACCCGCAGTCGGCGATGCGCACACATCCCAGTTGGGGAGAAGGTTCCGGTGTTTTTACTGGACTTGCTGAGGCATACCGGGAACTGGGTGGAGGATATATTGATTTTGATAAGGGTATGCATGTTGGAGTGAATGGAATAGTAATAAGCGATGCTATCCTTAGCGGAAATGATATTACACTTACGATTACCAATCAGCTCGCAGGATTAGTTGATCCGTGGAAAACTGTTTACACTACGACTTTGGAAATAGCCGGACTTAAAGCGGGTTCTTACAAGGTATTTCTTAACGGAAAAGAAGGCAAGACATACACAGGCGATCAATTGAAAAAGTTATCCTTAAAAATTAATCCTGATGGTAAGATCGAAATTTAAACCGTGGTTTTTATTGCTGGTAATTTTTATTATCCCAGGGATAAGTGTAGCCCAGCACGATCCGAAGGGGCTTAATATCAGTTACTCTTTTTCCGCTGACGGGAAGGAAGTGATCATCAATGAACCGAACCTGCCGGAGCCCTGGTTGAATAGACTGACGAACGATGTTTTTCACACCTGGATTACTCAGAATGGTTATATAGAAAGTTTTCTTCTTAATCCTGACTTGAATGGGTTAGTCAATCCACAGGACGTTTCAGGTCATTTATATTTGCGTGACCAGGATGGGCAACACATTCTTCTAAATAACAGGGGTTCAAATACTACTTCCTGGAAGTCCATCCATGGACTAGGTTATACGCAAATACAAACATCAGGGCTCGGGATAAATTGCACTGTTACTTATTTCGTGCCCCGTAATGACGATGTACTTGTTACCAAAATTAAACTTCATAATAACGGTGATAAAACTAAGACACTTGATTTATTCAGTCAGGTGGAATGGAGCCTTGGCGATGTGACGAAGAGTATTGTTTATAAAGGTGATGGAAGAGGTGGCAGTCAGTTCAATCTTTATAAGAAGGTAACAATGGAAAATCAAACAATGATTGCAAGGCAACTTGTTTGGAAGACATTAGGACCGGCAGGCAAGCCATGGCCATATATTGGATTTATGGCGTCCAGTTTACCGGTTAAAGGATTTGAAACCGGGAAGGAAAGATTTCTAGGAGTTCCTGGGGATTTTAGTAATCCTGCCCAGGTGGTTGATGGCAAATGTTCCAATACAAATTTCTGGAGCGAGAACGAATATCCGTGGGGTGTTTTACAAAATAGCTTTGAACTAAAACCGGGACAAGATATGGAGGTAGTCATAGTTTTAGGAATGAGTAGAGATGTGGAAAGCATCCGTCAGTTGAAAAATAAATATGCTGATCTAAACAAGGTACAAGAGGAGTTCGCAAAGCTCAGCGAATTTTATAGTCACTTTCTGAATACGGCACTAAAGGTTAGTACGCCTGAAAAAAGTATTGACAGGATTATTAATATATGGTCGCCATATCAATGGCGTAGCACAATGAGCAAGGACCTCAACACCGGAAAGAGGGGACTGTCGTTTTGGAATTACGCAATTGAAGATGGATCATTTGGTTTTTGGGGTGGTGATGCAGAGCTCGCAGTTCAACCACACGATTTGCAAATCACTAAGGAAATGATTCAAAGAAATTTCTCCATGCAATTCTATGATGCTAAGAATACGCGACGATTGTCTGCTGCGGCCCCAGCCATGTTGTACGATGATGTTGATTTTAAGTTACCAAAAGAGACCGCAGCAAATGGATTCAAAGTATCGCATCACCATGAAGTGTATGGATTATATGCTATATCACTATACTTGAGAGAAACCGGAGATTTTGATTTCTTAACGGAGAAAATCCCTTTCGTCTTGGGTGAACCTGCTACCGTATTTGATCATATGGTTAAAGGAGTTGATTATGCTCTTAATGGTATCAGCCCGCGTGGGCTGCCTTATGTAAACAAAGGAGTGGGAGATTGGAACGATGAGATTAACCGCATGAGCAGCGAAGGGAAAGCTGAGAGTATTATGTATGGCATGCAGCTTTGTTACCTGTTGAAGGAGTATGCAGCTATCGCAACGATCGCCGGTCATTCCGATAAGGCTAAGGAATGGATGGAAAAACATGAGCTAATTAAACAAGCTTGTAATAAATACGCATGGGATGGTGATTGGTATGTATATGCATTCGCTGATGGAGAAAAGGAACCGGTACCTATAGGAGCAGCAAAAAATAAGGAAGGATCTATTTATTTAAATTCCCAATCCTGGTCGGTCATCGGGGGCGTCGCCGATAAGTTGCGGGCGGATAAAGCATTGGAGTCGGTAAGGAGCCGGTTGCTAAGTGAATTCGGGCCATTACTGTTTATGCCTTCCTATACCCTTCCTGATAAGCATGTTGGCGTTCAATCCGAGTACGCACCTGGATGGAGAAATGCCTGCATGTATCCGCGACCGGCGGGCTGGGCCATTATGGCTGCTTGTTTAGCTAACAAGCCTGATCTCGCCTGGGCAATGTATAAGCCTGCATCTCTTCCTTACATCAGTGAAAACATTGAACGTTATCGTGCCGAGCCATATGTATATACTGAGAACTACGTAGGCCCCGACCATCCCAAAGCCGGACTTGGTCAATTCAAATGGAACCTTGGTGAGGGGACCAATTGGATGTGGCATTCTTTCGTCTATTATATTCTGGGCATAAGACCCGAATTGGATGGTTTGCTGGTCGATCCAAAAATTCCTTCCAATTGGCCAGGCTTCACGATGGAACGTGAATTCAGGGGTGATCAGTACCTGTTCGAAGTAGTCAATCCTTCCAAAGTCGGTCAGGGAGTTAAGTCTATAACACTTGACGGTAAGTTAATAAAAGGGAATTTAATCACACCTGTGAAGGACGGGAAGAAACACAGGGTAAAAGTGATCATGGGGGAAAAGTAGTAACGAATAAATGATAATGCTATGAAAAAGTATTTGATGATACCTGCAATGTCTTTTTTGCTGTTGAAAGTCGGCGCACAGGAATGGAACAATGAATGGCCGGTATTAAAGACTTACCGTGATGCTTATCTCACCGAAGTTGCGATGCCCTTGGGCGGAATAGGGACCGGCGGTGTGTCTATCGGCGGGCGCGGTGATCTCAGGGATTGGGAACTGATGAACCGGGGCGCTATAGGATGGGTACCTGCATTTAAACTGGTGCAACCTACGATTGCAAACGCACCCTTTTTTGCCCTGTATTATAAGCCTGAAGGTAAACCGGCAAATGTGAGAGTTTTGGAAGGTCCTGTTCCAATTAAGGATTACTATGGAGACTGGGGAGCTGATGCATTGAATGCTGGATTCCCGCGTTTTGAGAAAACTACTTTTTCAGCTGCATATCCGTTAGCTCAGGTTTCATTCGAACATCAACAAGTTCCGCTTCAGGTAAGATTGGAAGCATTCAATCCTCTGGTGGTGGGTAATGAAGACAAAAGTGGAATACCTGTGGCTGTTTTGCGTTATGTCATCACCAATACATCAAATAGCCCGGTAGATATTTCAGTATGCGGAATGATACCAAATTTTATTGGCGTGGATGGTTGGAGTGGTAAGCCTGTTGAAAACAAGAATGAATTCCGGAAGTCAGGATCTCTTCAAGGCATATACATGCATTCAACGCGTAAAGATACTGAGGATATTAATTGGGGAACCATGTCATTGACAACATTATCCGATGAAACAGTAACCTTTAGAACTTCCTGGGCAAAGTTAGGTTGGAACTGGACCTTCCGTGAATTCTGGGATGATTTTATAAAGGATGGAGAACTTATAGATTTTCCGGATTCCCAAACAGATGTGAAGGTTGATCAAGGTGATGTTATAACTATTCAAAAGGAAAATATCCAAACACCCCCCGCAACCCTTGCCGTAAAAATGAAATTGATGCCTGGTGAATCTAAACCAGTGACATTCTTACTCACCTGGCATTTTCCGAATAGACGAGGTTGGCAAGGTTGGGACAATGGCAATGTGCAAGATGCTGCGAAGAAAATTGTGGGTAATTACTACACCACTCAATATACCGATGCCTGGGATGTTGCTGAGAAGACTTCAAAAGAGTTAACGAGTCTTGAAATAGAAACGGTAAGCTTCGTCAGAGCGTTTGTGCAAAGTGATGTCCCGGAAGTTATCAAGGAAGCAGCTTTGTTTAATCTTAATAATCTTCGGTCTCAAACAATGTTCAGAACGGCTGATGGGTATCCATTTGGTTGGGAGGGAACTGGAAGTGTTAAAGGAACAACATTAGGTGCAGAAAAATCTCCAGGATGGGGATTTGGAACTTGTTTCCATGTTTGGAATTATGAATCGACCATACCATTTCTTTTTGGCAACCTTGCCATGAAGTTCCGGGAAGTAGAATTCAATTATGCTACGCATGACAATGGTGCTATGAGTTTCAGGGTTGGTCTCCCGCTAAAGGAAGAAGGAAAATCATTTAAACATTGGGCGGCAGACGGTCAGATGGGGACATTAATTAAAATATATCGTGAATGGCAGCTATCCGGTGATGACCAGAAACTAAAATCGATGTGGCCTAATATAAAAAGGGCCATGAGTTTTGCCTGGACAGGCATTTGGGATAAGGACAAGGATGGTGTAATGGAAGGAAGTCAACACAATACCATGGACATTAATTATCTCGGGCCCAATCCCCAAATGGCAGCCTGGTACCTGGGTGCATTGAGAGCCTCGGAAGAAATGGCAATTTATCTAAAGGATAAAGATTTCGCAAAAGAATGTCATGATTTATATGTGAGAGGCAGAAAGTGGATTGACGGGAATATTTTTAATGGAGAATATTATGAGCACCATATTCCTGAAGGAACCAGCAAAGTGGCGCAATTGGGGAAGGGCTGCCTGGTAGATCAACTTGTTGGTCAATATCTGGCGCATACTGCAGGCCTCGGTTATGTATTGGATCAATCGCATGTCAAGACTACCATGAAAAGTATTATGAAGTATAACCTGGTCAATGACTTTAGCGAGCACTTTAATACTTTCAGAAGTTTTGGTGTAGGTAAAGAGTCTGGATTAATCATGGCAAGTTACCCAAAGGGAGAATTACTTGATTTTCCATTCCCTTATTATACTGAAATCATGACAGGGTTTGAGTACAGTGCGGCAATCGGAATGATCTACGAAGGACAACTTGAAGCAGGATTGCAGGTTTTTAAATTCATCCGCGACCGGTTTGATGGTCAGAAAAGAAATCCTTTCAATGAAGGCGAATATGGTCATCGTTATGCCAGAGCCATGGCTGCCTGGGGAGGTGTTCTTGCATATACCGGCTTTAATTACTCGGCGGTAAAGAAAAGCATGAATTTCAACTCAAGGGCTGGAAAATATTTTTGGTCAAACGGATACCAGTATGGCACCATCGAAATAAGAGACCAGGGGAAGGATAAAATGATAAAACTCACTTCGCTCAACGGACCATTAAGCCTGAATAGTCTTACGTTAAATGGGATTGGTGTAGCCAAATTCAAGACGACGAAGATTTTTGCTCCAGCCCAGCCAATAGAATTTATTGTGAATGCAAATGATAGTAATGCCGGCAATCCTGCAAATGCTTTCCAGAAATAAATGAATGCAAACCGACATGAATAAATACAACTTATCAATATACGCTGCATTTATAGGGGCTGCTTTATTGACTTCCTGTGCTAATAAAAGTGATAGTCATTCCGTATCGAAAAATAGCGGAATTGTCGATATAAACGTTAATGCAAAAGGTATAGACTTCGACTTTATCACAACGCTAAGTGCTGCCGGGATCTTTCGTGCAGCAAATGAGATAGGGCTTGATGCTGACGCCTACCTGTCACCGTTGGGAGATATTACCAATCATCCGTATCGCAGATACCGATGGTCGGTGGGTTACCATGCAAACGGGGGTGTTATGATCAGCGCCTTACCACCTGAAGAAGAGATGGGGTGGACTCCCTGGGAAAGATGGTACAAAGACAGTACTGGTATAGTCCGAAAGGAATCATGGGTTCTTTATCCTTTGAAAAATCCCACGGCTTCTGGTATTGCACTTTGGTATAGAATTGAGGAGGATGGCCTGGCGCCCCTTTTCTTAAATAAGCCTTCATCGTTGGAAGACCAGTTGAGCAGGGCAAGAATATATGAGGCTGCAAAAGTGTTGGGTTTCGACGCCAATGAAGTCTTGATCAAGCCACTTACGGAAAAAGGAAGGAAATACTATGAGCAATGTCGCTGGGTTGTTGTTCCTCATATCCTGGGAGTCGATGGTCCTGTGATATATATACTGCCACCTATGAATCATTCCGACGAATGGCCATGGGAATCCTGGTATTCGGATGGTAAGACAGCCTTAATTCATCACCCTCATTTTACAAAAAAGACACCGGAGACTACCCAGCAATGGAGAGAGTATCCCGGTGCACCACAGCGACCACCGGAGATTTTTGGAGTGGATTGGTACTGGTATAATGACCCAAGTCTGAAACCAACCATGGCCAATCTTTAATGCAGATTTAAAAACAATGAGCAAAAGTGATCATTAAGAAAATATATTTTGAGGATTTTTTCCTGGGCGATTCAAGAGAAACGAGTGGTCGCACTATCACGGAAACAGATATTGTGTTACATGCCGGTCAAACGGGTGACTTTTATCCTCATCACATGGATGCTGAATGGTGCAAAACGCAACCATTCAAACAACGGATTGCACACGGAACATTGGTGTTCAGCATAGCGATAGGTCTCACTGCCACGCATATCAATGATGAAGCTATGACTTACGGTTATGAGAGACTTCGGTTTCTTAAACCGGTATTCATCCAGGATACTATCAAAGTAAAAATAACAATCAGGGAAAAGAAAGAACATAAGAGGCCTGGGTTTGGTCTCGTTACCGAATTGATAGAAGTATTTAATCAGCAGGATGAACTGGTAATGGTATGCGAACATATCATATTGTCAAAGAAAGCCGACTTAAAACAGGTTGATGAATAAGATCAGATTAAAAGGTATTACATGGGATCACACGAGGGGCTTTACACCATTGGCAGCCGCGGCCCAGCGTTATTCCGAACTATACCCCCATGTTGAAATTTCCTGGTCTAAACGGACCCTCCAGGAATTTGCCGATAAACCAATAGAAAAGTTGACAGAACACTATGACTTACTTATAATAGATCATCCTTGGGTTGGCTGTGCAGCAGT
>JANOCH010000098.1:0-3956 GCA_031412015.1 Chitinophagaceae bacterium | reverse complement strand
TGGCCGACCTACCTAATTTTTCGGCATAACGGCTGAACCCAAAATGCGGATCAACACATTCGGTGATAAGATCCGAAAGGTCTTCAAGGTACATCGTGGCCAAATGCTTCGACCTGTCCTGCACCCCCATCGAACCAAAAGCCCAGTTGAGATCATCGATTTGGGAAAATCTTGCCGCTTCGGGTAAAAAATCTCTCTTTTCGATCAAGTGAGCGAGGGTGGGATTATTTCCCTGTAAGAATAAAATGACTGAATCAATGGTTTGAATGTAATCGTCTTTCAATGCCAACATCCGGCCAGCATTAGCGGATAAAGGAACTTTTTTTGATCCTACAGCCGCAAACAATTTCTCCAGTCCCTGTTTAGAAAACAGATGGAGCGTGACCTCAATTCCCAGGTCGGCCTGGAAAGAAGAAATTTTTTTCGTATTTAAAAATCCTTTGAGGTAGGCCGTGGCGGGATACGGCGTATTCAGTTGTGTAAACGGAGGAGTAAATAAAAAAACGGTAGCACTCAATTCAACGGGATTATCTGGCAAAACTATTCATTAAAAAGTAAACTTAAATCAGGAGGTCCCAACATCAAACCAAATCACAGACGCTCATATGACTTTATGGTCTAATTTTGGCACTTTGTAAAAATAAACGAGTAATAATGATCATTCCTGATTTTTCTGATCCGGCGATATGGCTTAGCCTGCTGACCCTGACCTTCCTGGAAATAGTGCTGGGCGTCGATAATATTATTTTCATCTCTATCATTTCTGACAAACTGGATCCTGAGCAGCAAAAGAAAGCAAGGCGGATCGGTTTGCTGCTGGCCATGCTTTTCCGTATCGGCTTATTGCTCACCATCACCTGGATCATGAAATTGAAGGATCCGTTATTTACCCTGCCTTTTATCAAAAACGGAGGGGCGCCGATAGAAATCAGCTGGAAAGACCTTATCCTGATGGCTGGTGGTATATTCCTTATATTTAAGATTACGCTGTAAATACATCATAAGCTGGATAAGCCTGATCAGGAAACGACCGACTCTACCCAAAAGAAAGTTTATGCCAAGCTCAGCTCGGTGATATTGCAGATCGTATTGATCGATGCTGTTTTTTCTTTTGACTCGATATTGACCGCCATTGGCCTGGTGGAAGAAGTATTCATCATGATCATTGCCGTGATCATCTCCATTGTTTTGATGATGGTTTTTGCAGGAGGTATCAGCCGGTTTATCAACCGCAACCCTACCCTGCAGATGCTGGCGCTGGCCTTCCTGATAGCCATTGGAATCATGCTCGTGGCCGAGGGCTTTCATCAAAAGATCAGCAAAAGTTATATCTATACGATGATCGCTTTCTCGCTTTTGGTAGAAATGCTGAATATCCGGTTGAGAAGAAAGCATGAAAAGGTCACGCTGAAGGGAGCTAAGGACAACGATCCGATAGCTAAATAAAAGAACAGCGAAAGGAAAATGACACCGCATTCGGGATAATACCGAATAGATTCCGCCACATGCCGGATTGGTATAGCTCGTTATTATCGCAGACCAATAGCCAGGCAAAAAACCTTTCTTAGATCGTCGTTGTTCGGGGATTATTATTGATTGAAATACCAGCCTTTTCCTTTTACCGACATAATAGCAGGAATGACTATATCTAAAGTGACCCGGAACAATGATTCCGGGCCACAACGTTGTTGATCTTATATATTGGGATAGGGTTTTATTTTCCTCCAACCAATTCTTTCTGCAACTCTTCCAACTCGGCCCATTTACCAGCGGCGGCCAGTTTGGCTTGTTTAGGCCAGCTTGTTGGATCATGCATTTTGAATTTGCTTCCGGCCGCCTCGAGTATTCCTTTCAGTTTTTTCGCTGACGCTTTAGACAGGTCCTTAAAGGTTACGATATTCTCCGCTACCAGTAATTCAGTTATTTTTTTACCAATTCCTTCTATTTTTGCCAGGTCATCAGGAGCAGTTTCTGTTTTTTCAGCCTTTTCAGCTTTTGCCGTGGCCTTTTTCTCCTTTTTAGGCTTAACTACTTCCGCTTCTTCTACAACAGTGATCACACAATTTTCTACCGCAAAACCATTTGCGTGAACATAATTTTCGGCTCTTTCATCATTTACCCAGCGGCCGTCATTCAGCAGGTAACGGTACTGGTAGGTTCTTCCCGCTTCCAGGCTGGCTGTGGCTTTCAGCGATCCGTCCTTTTGTTTCTTAAGGGTAATTCCATTAGTGGCATCCCAATTATTGAATTCACCTAATAATATCGCACTTGTTGCTTCACCAACTATTTCTGCAGACAGCAAAAAAGTAACCTTCTTTTCCATAATCATAATCTTATATATTTTAAAAAATGATGCAAATAATGGGTTTAAAAATTTACATCCTGTTAATAATCCGGCATCTATCAAGCGTTAATACCATGCCAAAACAAAGGTAACCCTCAGAACTAATATTGCTTTTCCACAGTATGTGTAAAAAAATAATATTTCGTTTTCGAAAAGCCGTTTAACAAAAACCATCCCGGAATGGCGCATAATGACAGAACAATCGGTTTTGGGACTAATTCACCTTTAAAATCAATTTCTGCAGGAAGTGTTGAGCCAGGTATTGCGAAGCTTTAGCTGATCAGCCGTAGCGTTTTTATCAAACCGCAATACATGCGCCTGCGTTCGTTCAATTTTGATAGCCGGCGCAGATAAAGTAACATTTCCCGTTTCTCCATTGGCGTTCTTTCTCTTTACCACGACTTCCACCTTATCGCCCTCTTTCACCGTGGTATTGAGCTCTTGTATGAATGGCTGAATATTGCCGGCACTGATCACTGTTCCGTTGATGCTTACCAGCTCATCGCCTTCCTGGTAACCCATCTTTTTGCCAAAATCATTCATATTTTTCGTACCGAGGATCAATTTTCCCGCATCGGGGGTGATCGACACTCCACCTAAGCTAAATGACTTTGTCATTTCTTTCGGTATGTATTGTACGCCGGCCAACCCAAAATATTCTTCATAAGGAATAGGCTTACTTCCTTCTACAAACGTGAGCAGGAATTGTTTGATCCCAGGATAGGTCAGCTTCTCAATTTCATCGAATAATACAGCATCTTCAAAAAATTTATCCTTGCCAAATTTCACCCCAAGGTCATGCTTTAGATTTTTGAAACCATATTGACCATCTGACAATTTCAACAGGTAAAGGTCAAGGCAAGCCGAGATCAATGCACCTTTCATATACACATTGCCATACTGCGGCTTCCACTTTCCCGCACTTTCCGTGCTCAATTCGGTGAACGATAAAGTGTCATTAAAATAAGAACGCGAATAATTTATTTTTTGTGAAAGAGTTGCCAGGAATTGTTCAGGTGTTTTCAAGCCAGCCCAAACCTGTACGTGGTGTGCATAGTACTCGGTGCTGCCTTCATAGAGCCATACATGTTTGGACAGATGGGTTTCATTAAAATTAAATTCCCTCACTTCTCTTGAACTGATGGTTAAAGGCGTAACAATATGAAAGAATTCATGTGATGAAATATCTACCAAAAGCTCAATGATTTCTTCCTGCGGCGCTTCATCGAGGCTGTAAAAAGATGAATAGGAATGTTCCCAGGCGCCAGATGTTTCCATTTTCTTTTGTTCCCCGTTAAAATAAAAAATGAATGCATATTTATCAACGGGCAGCTTACCACCGAGGTAATCTTTCGTAGCCATCATCAGCTTTTCCAAATTAGCCGCAATGAATTTTGACGTAGCCAGCTTTTTAGGAGAATAAACGGCGATGAGCACGTCCGCATTTCCTACCCGGACGCTGGTAGTATCAGGGACGGAAAACATGATCGGAGAATCATACAATTCATCCGCATTGTTGCAACGAAAGACGGCCTTATTATCAGTGCCGGAGACCGGTTTTAATCCCGTAGCAGCATAAAAATTCAGCGGTTTGGTAAATGACAACTCAAAA
>JANOCH010000097.1:0-7911 GCA_031412015.1 Chitinophagaceae bacterium | reverse complement strand
GCCACCTGGATAACCCAGAGGATATATTCATATGGGAAAGCTATCTTTCAAAAAACCCTTTAGAAGGCAAGACGGTTGAAGAGGCAAAACTCTTTGTGCTCGGTTTGAATAAGATGCTGAAAGCGACTGAGAGGGAGGATGGATTAAAAAGGTTTACCACGGCACTAGCGGATAAAAAGTTTAGAGACTCAAAGGATCGTGAACTTAATGTCGCCTATAAAAGCTCCGAAGTGGTAATTGGTTCTCAAAACCCGAAATACCGCTGGTATGTTGCAGCCGCTGCGATGGTGGGTATAATGATGACAGTATGGTTTGCGATAGACACGTCTGACAAGCAATTAATAGCGAAAGAGAATTCGGGAGAAGTGACCAATACAGTGTTGACTGAAAATAGTATCACAAAAACAAGCACAGGTGAAAGAAAAACAGTGTTCCTGCCGGACGGCACAAAAGTTACGATGAATGTTAAGACCACGCTGACGGTGGATAGTAGCTTCGGAATGAATGTTAGACTGGTCAAGTTGGACGGGGAGGCTTTTTTTGATGTACAACACGATACCCGCTCCCCTTTCATTGTGCAACTGAAAGACTTTAAGGTGAAGGTGCTTGGTACTATGTTTAATGTTCGTTCCTATTCAGGCGATAAAAATAGCGAGACTGCATTAGTAAAAGGGAAAGTAGAAATAGAGAAAAATATTTCGCATGAAAAACTATTCCTGAAGCCTTACGAGAAGGTGATCTTGCCAAACACTCCGGTAGTTGCATCAGCAGCACAGGGCGAGAACCACGCTAAAAATGAGGTGCTAACGGCATTCGATGTAAAACCCTTGACCATCAGTAATGATGGAAATTCAATAAGCGAGACAGGTTGGATGCAAAACCGGCTAGAAATAAATGATGAAACTTTTTTGGAATTACAAAATAAACTGGAAAGATGGTATGGAGTAAGAATCCGGTTTGATGACGAAGAGGTAAAGCAATATAAATTTACAGCGACTTTTGAAAATGAAAACATTGACCAGGCATTAAAAGCCATGCAATTGTCATATCAATTTAATTACACTAAAAAAGATAACCAAATTATGATAGTAAAATAATGAAAGGGAAGAGCTGTTCCTCCCTTTCTGATTTTTAATAACTACAGATGCAGGTACCAATTGTCGTTGCCCCTGCCACCTGTATTAAAACCAAAACGAAAGTATGAAAAAAACAAGACACTTTCAAGGCACCCCTCTTGCCAATAGGGTGCTGAAAACGATGCTGCTTATGAAGTTGAGTTTCGTTATTATCCTCGCTGCGAGTCTGCAGGTATCAGCAAATACCTTTTCGCAGGACAAAATCACCGTTGATTTCAGAAATGAAAGATTAGACAAAGCACTCAAAGAAGTAGAACAAAAGAGTGATTACCGCTTTGTTTACAGTAGTCTGAAGATTCCCCGGGAAATCAGGATAACTTTTCGCGGATCCGAGATACCCGTTAAGGAAGTATTGGATGCGTTGCTCCTCAACACAGGGCTTCGGTATCAATTGATGGAAAACAAATTAGCGGTAATCACGAAGAAGGAAGAGAATGATCCCCCGAGAATTATCACAGGAAAAGTCACTAACGAAGGCGGAGACCCTTTGGTCGGAGTTACTATCCATGTGAAAGGAACCGAAACCTATGCTACGACAAAAGCTGATGGTACATTCAGTATTGAAGCTGAGGAAAATAGCAAAGTGTTGGTGTTTTCCTATGTAGGAATGGAAACTAAAGAGGTGAGTATCGCAAATAGTGCCAGCGTTCAGGTCACCTTGAGCGCAGCGAAAAATGAGTTGTCGGATGTCGTAGTGGTGGGCTATGGCAGCCAGAGCCGTAAGGATTTGACGGGGTCAATTGTTTCGCTGGATGCAAAGAAATTTGCTGAAAGACCGATCGTAAATGCATTGGAAGCTATGGCAGGCCAGGCAGCCGGACTACAAATTTTCCAGGGTAATGCTGCACCTGGCCAACTCAGTTCCGTTATAATAAGAGGTATCAGCTCCATTTCAGCCGGGTATGAGCCACTGTTTGTCGTGGACGGATTTCCTACTACACAAGCCAATGCAAACGCCATCAACCCGGCCGATATTCAATCAGTGGAAATTTTAAAAGATGCGTCGGCTACTGCAATATATGGTTCTAGAGGTGCGAATGGTGTTATATTAATGACCACGAAATCAGGAAAATCAGGCAAACCCTCATTCGTGGTAGATCTGACAACAGGTATTGCAAATGTCAACGAACAGGATTTTTACCCGATGCTGAATGCTGCCGAGTATGTGCAATATGCGAAAGAAATAGTTGCAAACAATGGAGGCACATTGCCCGGCCCTGTGGCCAACTGGGATGGGAAGACAAATACCAATTGGCAAAAACTTGTTTATAGGACCGCGCCTTATCAAAACCTTTCTATGTCTGCTACTGGCGGATCCAACCTGGCTTCTTACAGTTTCTCGATGGGCTATATCAATCAGGAGGGAATTATCAAAAATACAAATTATACTAAATACTCACTCAGGACAAAAGTCGATTTCAGGCCAGTCGAGAAACTTCGAATTGGGCTGAACATTGCACCGAATTTTACCATTTCGAAAAATATGCCGGATGGTGACTTTAATTCACCTCAGGGCGCGGCTACTTTTATGCCACCTATAATCCCGGTAAGAATGCCTGACGGTAGCTATGGGGACACTCAAAAATTCCCAGGTAGTTCTGCCATACAGATGGCCAACCCACTACAGATAATTGATTTGTATAAGGATAAAACAAACAGCACCTTTATTTTGGCCAATGCTGACCTGGAATGGGAAATTATAAATGGCCTCAGGTTTCGTACTTCCATCGGTGCCAACTGGAGTGGCATCACCAATGAAACTTATTCACCCTCCACATTAGCACCTTTGCCCCGAAATCCAACAGGCGGCTACCGAAATAGCACACTGTTTAATTGGTTAAACGAGAATACTCTTAGCTATAGCAAGGTATTGCAAGGCCATACTTTTAATGTACTGGGCGGATTTACTTATCAAAATGAATCAATAAGCAATGCTTATATTCAGGCTAATAACTTCCCGACAAATAGTGTACAAACGCTCAACGGAGGTTCTGTTTTGCCCAATTCCAGCGGAACAACTAAGTCCGAATGGGCAATTGTTTCTTACCTGGCCCGGGCAAATTATAACTACCTGGGCAAATACCTTCTAACAGCTACGATTAGGCGAGATGGAAGCTCAAGATTCGGCGAGAACAAGAAATACGGGGTATTCCCGTCCGCGGCCGTCGGTTGGAATGTATCAGAAGAATCTTTTATGAAAGGGATTTCGTCGATTAATAATTTGAAGCTTCGTGGAAGTTATGGCAGAACCGGAAATAATCTGATCGGGGATTTTGCATCCATTGGACTTCTTAATACAGTTAATCAACCCTTTGGGTCTGGGTCCGGAAATAACAATATTGGTTTGACAATATCAACAGCCCCCAATCCTGATTTAACCTGGGAAATAGCCGACCAGGTTGATATAGGAATGGATTTATTAATGTTCAACAACCGGCTTAGCCTGACATTCGATTATTACAACAGAAAATCAAAAGGGCTCTTGCTTTCGGTGAATGTTCCGTCGACTTCGGGGTATACTTCCACGCTGCAGAATATCGGAAAGATGCGATCAAGGGGCTATGAAATTACTGCTAACCTACAGGTGTTAAACTCAGATTTTAAGTGGAATATTGGCGGCAATGTTTCGTTCATCGGTGACCAGAAAGTACTTGCCTTAGGACCTGATGGTTCTCCGCTGATAGGCTTTTTTGGAACACTCGTAACCGCCGTAGGTGGCAAATTGGAGGCCGGACGCTATCTCAATTCTATCGGAATAATCCGGCAGGCTGATATCGATGCTGGTTATCCATTGTTTGGTGGTGTAGGCGTGGCTAAACCGGGAGATTATAAATATGAAGATTTGAATAAAGACGGGATTATTGACAATTTTAACCAAAAAGACGGCAAAATTTTAGGCGATAATATTAATAAAGGAATTTATGGAATTACAAGTTCATTCAGCTACAAAAACCTTGATTTGAGTATCCTTATCCAGGGGCAATGGGGTGCAAGAATATATGACCTGGCAAATCAATTAGGTCAATTGGGAGTTATTGGACTAAATACGATCAGAAAATTCTATGATGGTCGATACGTTTCCGAGACACAACCGGGTAACGGGATTACACCGAGAGCAGGTTTTTATGGAGCCGGAACTCCTAACACAGAGTTCCTGAATCCAACAGCCTTCTTCAGGCTCAGAAACATTAACCTCGGTTATAATTTTTCATCGTCCTTAGTAAGTAAATGGGGAATTAAAACATTGCGGGCTTTTGTCAGCATTGATAACCTGGCAAGAATTACTAAATTTTTGGGCGGAAATCCTGGTGCTACCCGATTTACCAGTTCTAATGGTGCAGAAGTCCGATTAGTAGGCAACGGAAGAGCCTTGGGGAATAATTCAGCTCCGTCACTGCCTTTGCCAAGAACCTTTTCTATTGGCGTAAACGTCAGATTTTAATTAAAAAACTATTTAACAATGAAAATTATAAATAGGTCAACAACCATATTCATGTCATGTGGCATGACGTTACTACTACTTATTTCATGTTCAAAAAAAATTGAACTAGCCCCACTTTCCAATGTTAACTCGGCAAACTTTTACCAGACACCAGCGGATCTTCTGCAAGCCGTAAACGCAGCTTATGCCGGACATAGGGGAGTGTATACTGGAAGGAGCTCAGGGTTGCCTCCCATCTTTCAGTTAGAAGAGGTAAGAGCGGATGACTACGATAACGGAAATGCTGGCGATGATGTGATGGGTCTGTTCCGCGTCGATGGCAGTAGCGAATGGTACAGATGGAATTGGACTGATACGTACTATGCCATCAATTTGTGTAATACAGTTATTGACAGGGCACCGAAGGTAACAATGGACGATGCACTTCGTAACAGGTACATCGCCGAAGCGCGGTTTTTGCGGGCCCAGGTTTATTTCCTGATGGTACAGGATTACGGAGGCGTTCCGCTGGTCTTGACCGAAACTACTTCATTCAGTGGAGACAAGGTGAACGTTCCGAGGAGCAGTGTTGCGGACACCTATGCACAAATTATAGCCGATATGCAGTTTGCTGCTGCCAACCTGCCGGAAAGCTATAGTGGGATTGATATTGGACGGGTAACGTCATGGGCTGCACGGGGCATGCTGGGAAAAGTGTATTTGCAAAAGGGTGACCTGGCCCTGGCCCAAACAGAGCTTCGAGCGGTAGTAAATTCAAATAAATATTCATTGTTGCCCACCTATAAAGCTGTTTTTTCGCCATCAAATCACAATCATGCGGAGTCATTGTTTGAAATCCAGCATAAAGCAAATTTTGCCGGAAGTCCATATGGTAACTTTCATGCGACTCCAAATTGGGGAGGTGCCGGTGCAGGCTATAACTATGACTTACCACAGGTCGATTATTTTCTCAACAGTTTTGATCCGGCAGATCAAAGAAGAATTGGGCTTACTGCTACAGACCCGATTGGAAATGTCTATAGTATAAAGTACCTCGACCCTGCAATGAACACTGGATTTAATGGCGATACTAATTTCCCGGTTTTACGGTATGCCGACATTTTGCTGATGTTAGCGGAGGCGATTGGAGAAACTACCGAGGCGTATGGATTTATAAACCAGGTAAGAAGAAGGGCTGGCTTGGGCGATATTTCAGCTGCAACACCTGGTGCATTTATCGACAAAGTCATGAATGAAAGGAGATATGAGCTTGCGTTTGAACTTTCCCGCTGGCACGATATCTTACGAATGGGTTCAGCAAAAGCGATCCAAACAATGAACAATTATTTTATTTTCAGAGGATCTACAAAAAGAATAGACAGTCATGACTTACTCCATCCAATACCAGTTTCTGTTGTAGAGGTAACCAAAGGAATTGTTGAGCAAAACCCAGGGTATTAATTATTTATAGGTATTTATTTGAGCTGGTGAAATTGTCAGGTTGATGTGTGAAGTCATCATCCAACTGGCAGCCACATGCTGTTTTCTAAAATTGCTTTGCATGTAACCGGCAGGCTACCGAACAAAAAAAGCACAATGCATCAAAAGAAATGCTTCATGACACCCTATAAAAGTACCAGTTGTTTCATGCCATAAGGGACTTAGGTAGGCTTCGTAGTAATCATCGTTTATTAAAAAACTTGTCAATGAATAAGGTAAAATTCGTTTTTCCTGTAAAAACTTACGCTGCCTGCTGTCTCCTGCTATCCATTTTTTTGTTTGGGTGTGGTGAATCAGGTAATAATAAAATAGGATTAAGTGTTATAGAAAATGATCGCAATATTGATATTTCAAACAGTCGGGTTCGGTTGGTTCTCGGTTTTGATTCCACCATTGTAAGTCAAAAATATTATGCTAGAGACAAAGATGAATGGAAACTGGTTGCTGAGGCATTTAATGGGACGGGGAAAAAAGATACGAATGTAGTACCTCTATATAAAAGAGGGCCAGATGTTGCCGAAGACTACAGGTTGATGGCAAATGAGGGATTCCATGCAGCTAAAGTTGTTGCCAACGATAAGGGTAGTGTAAAGGTTTTATTAAGTGGGGAGATAACTGGAAGAAAGATTGAACAAATTGTTGAACTGCGTGATGAACAGGATTATTTTCATGTTGAGATTAATGCGGATCTCCAAAAGGACCCGCGACTTGAATATTTATTGTCAACTTTCACCTTTTCCATTGCCGGGAAGCCTGATTATACTTTTGTTCCGGCCGTTAAGCGGTCCGATGAAGATGTGGTTGGGGATAGGAAATTTTTTGCTCCGGCGGCTCTGGTCGAAAAGGATGGCTATATGTTTTCACTGGTTCCTGACCTTGACCTGATAAACAGAAATATTGTTTTTGCGAAAGGAGCGCGGCCACAAAAGCATCCGCGTTTATTTGCGGTGCCATTTGATACAACAAAGACCAGCCTGCCGGTCGCACTGGATCTCAATCTCAATTCCGGTGTTACGGAATTTCCCTTGGTTGCGTATGGCTTAGTTGATTATTGGACTGAACAGCACGTTTACTGGCGCCATGAAAATGAAAAAGGCGTACAAATCAGGGAACTTTCCGAAAGCAAATTGAAGTACGGGTTTGATTTGTTTGTGAACTCAGGAGTGGAAAAGAGCCGCAGTTACCAGAGAGTATCGTCGTTTTTGTGGGAAAAATATGGGCATCAATATTTTCAACTTCCGAAACCCCAGGCGATGCCATTGTCAGAATATGCTAAAGTTTGTTATCCTGCCTCTTTCTCTTACGAGGGATACGAGGTTGATATGAAAAAGGCCAAGAAAATACAGCCTGGATCACCCGAATTGATGTGGAATGAAGGAAATCACCGAAGCGGTCATCCGGAGCTGGCAACATGGCAACAATGGGAACAGAATGGAATTGCTATGGGGGGCTTGCGTCTCAGTGCACCTCAATGGGATGACCTGCTCTACAATACATCGTGGTGGAATAATGTATGCGATGCGACCGGAATTTACTTTTGGGGTAAAAGGCTGAAGGATTCCAGTTTAATTGATAAGGCAAGGCGGATAATCAATTTTACTTTATCCTCCCCGCAACAGGACGGTCTGTTTCCATCGTTATATGATGTCAAAAGAAAAAGTTGGATAGGGAGTCTATGGAGTCCTCCGATGCAAAATTATAATCCCGACAGCGTCGCTAATTACTGGGATTGGGTAAATGGAGCTTACCAAACATCTTCTGCCAGCGTTACCGCGGGATTTTTGCTGCAATATTTCCGAACCTGCGAAAAACAAGCCGGAATTGTCGAATATGTTCAACGCTACGGCGATTTTC
>JANOCH010000096.1:0-4411 GCA_031412015.1 Chitinophagaceae bacterium | reverse complement strand
ATATGTCATCGGAACAAGCATCCGAAAATTGGGATTTACCACTTGATGCTATCTATGAGGTGATTGATTACTGTGAGAGTCATCAGGAACTTCTAAAATTAGAAGCAGACGAGGAACGCTATCGATTAGAAGTAAAAGGAGTCCAACTTGAGCCTACGAATGCTGCTTGACGAAGATTCTCAAGCAAAGTATTTAGTTAATCTTCTTCAGGCAGCCGGTCACGATGTAGTCACAGTTAATACATTGGATTTAATGAATCATTCAGATTCTTGAAAAGGATGTATTCAAAAGTGATCTCGTTTTTGGTTTGCTTATAAAAATAATTCAATGCTTCTATCAATGCATGAATATCATTGGTATCGTTTATAGGCATGATCTCGTGACGCTTCCTGTCGTTCGCCGCATGAAGGGATAAGGCCAGTTTGAACTTCACTTTATCATCGCCCAGTTGCTTTATCATCTTCGCCACTCCCGCAGTAGAGACAGTGATACGTTTTGGACTCATGGCCAATCCATCTTCTGACGTGAGGCGTTCGATCGATTTCAATACATTTTTATAATTCAGCAGGGGCTCACCCATTCCCATAAAGACAATATTACTGAGTTTTTTACCATATTCTTTTTCGCAGAGATTATTCAGTAACACCACTTCATCGTAGATCTCATCGAATTCCAGGTTACGTTTGCGATCCATATATCCGGTAGCGCAGAACTTGCAACTGAGGCTGCACCCTATTTGTGAAGAAACGCAAGCAGTGTACCTGCCGGAAGCAGTTGGTATTAAAACGCCTTCCACAAAATGACCATCATGGGTTTTGAAGCGGGATTTGAAAGTACCATCTTCGGAATGTTGCGTATGATCGGTTTTTAAAGCGGGTAATACAAACTCATCCTTAAGCTTTTGACGGAGCTCTTTGGAAAGGTTCGTCATCTCATCAAAACTACCCACTGGTTTTAGCCATAGCCACTCGTAAACCTGTTTGGCCCTGAATTTCTTTTCGCCGATTGCGGTAAAATATTCTTCTATGTCATTCAAGCTTAAGTGGCGTATGTTCCTGGGCGAACTCTTCATGATTTGGCAAAGATAATCTATCGTGACTCATTGTTGATTGCCATAATAACCTCGGTGATAATTCATCTTTCTATGATCACTTTATGGAGTAGAATGTATGCAGCAAGTAGGCTCAGATACAGAACTTGGGTAATCTATCACCCGATAGCTATTGGGTTTAAAAAAATTTATGCCACGGATGCACGGATGAATATATATATCCGTGCATCCGTGGCTTATATGTATCAGAATAAGACAGCTCTGAAACCCACGGAAATCCAAATCCGATAGCTATCGGATGATACACTACTGGAAATTTATAAGGAGTTGGTTAGTGCAAACGAATTAGTACTTTGCAATACTTTTTTTATTAAGTAACTCAGAATTGTATTATGAAAACAGTTTACGTAATAGATACAGTAAGAACCCCGATAGGAAAATATGCCGGTTCATTATCCGCTACCCGTCCCGATGATCTTTTGGCCAATACGATGATCGCTTTATTACAAAGGAATGAATCGGTAGATGTGAACGTTATAGAAGATGTAATTGCAGGAGCAGCTAACCAGGCCGGGGAGGATAATCGTAACGTAGCAAGAATGGCCGCGTTGCTGGCAGGGCTACCGGTTTCTGTAGCGGGCAACACCGTTAATCGTTTGTGCGCATCGGGCCTGCAGGCTATTATGGATGCTTCAAGACAGATCATGTGTGGTGATTCGGAACTTATCATAGCAGCCGGTGTGGAAAGTATGACCAGGGCGCCATTCGTCATGCCCAAATCTGCTTCGCCTTTTTCAAGAGCAACGGATATATACGACACAACCATGGGCTGGCGGTTTACGAATCAAAAACTGGCCGCGTTATATCACCCCTTTACCATGGGTGAAACGGCAGAAAATGTGGCGAGTCAATGGAAGATATCCAGGGAAGAACAAGACGCTTTCGCTTTCCAATCCCAGGAAAAATATTTTGCAGCTAAGGAAGCCAACCGCTGGGAAGAGGAGATAGCGGCGGTAGAACTTTACGAAAATGGATTGGTGAGCTGGATGGTCAACGATGAGCATCCAAGAAAAACTTCCCTGGAAAAACTGGCGGCATTGAAACCAGCGTTTGTCAAAGATGGGACGGTAACAGCAGGGAACTCCTCCGGGATCAATGACGGCGCTGCGGCGATGTTATTGGCCAGTGAAGAGGCCGTGAAAAGATTTGAGTTGCAGCCGTTGGCGAGAGTGGTATCCATGGCAGTCGCGGGTGTTGAACCGGCGATCATGGGTATGGGTCCTGTCCCCGCCACCAAAAAAGCATTGCACCGGGCCAACCTGCTGACAAATGACCTGGATTTGATTGAATTGAATGAGGCTTTCGCTTCTCAATCCCTTGCCTGCATCCGTGAGTTGGGATTAGATGATAATAAGGTAAATGTAAACGGGGGAGCTATTGCTATCGGTCACCCACTGGGCTGTAGTGGTGTTCGTATTTCCGCCACTCTATTGCATGAAATGAGAAGGCGAAGTTCGAAATACGGGTTGGCGACGATGTGCGTGGGAGTGGGACAGGGCGCCGCGGTTATATTTGAAGGACTGTAGTTTTCCACCGTTATAATAAATCAACAGGTGCATAATTGACGAGTGACAGTAAAATTGTAACTTCCGTTAATAATAATTTATCTAAACATCTAAAAAAATAACATGAGAAAGTTGCTCTTATTCCTTTTTGCTTTAGGAAGCTCTTTTATTCTTTTTGCTCAACAAGCTCCACCAGCAGACTCATTAAAAGAGTATACGGGTAAGTATAAATTTCCGGAAGGAAGCGAGGTAACGGAAATAAAAGTGGGTATCGAAAATGGCATATTATGGGCTTATTCTGACAAGGGAAATTCGGAGTTGAAGAAAATTGAAAAGGATCTTTTTGAAGTAGTGCAATACACCGGCACAGCTACCTTTAAAAGAGATGAGAATGGTAAAATAAACGGGGTCCATGTAGAAGTTGGAGATATGATAATGGATGGAACAAAATCAGAGGAACCTGCGGTTCAACAAAACGTTAGATTACAACGATCACTGAAAAAGTAAAGAGCTTAAAGGGTGATTTTCACCCTTTTTTTATGTCCGATAAGAATATTGATTTACTTAAATGATAAGAAATGGCTACGGTAGTAACTGCATGGGAAAAAGCGGGTTTCTTTAATGAGAAGATCAATATAGAGCTGGCTTTGAGCCGCCTTGGAAATCATATTAATAACATGCCGGTCATTTTCCGGGGCTATTCCAACGAAGAGCTGTTGCATAAACCCGCTCCGGGCAAATGGTCGAAGCAGGAGATATTAGGTCATTTGATCGATTCGGCGATCAACAACCTGAAACGGTTTACGGAAATTCAATTTTTACCACAACCCTACAAGGTTATTTCTTACCGTCAAAATGAATGGGTGGCCATCAATCATTACCAGCATCTGCCACTGGCACATTTACTTGATCTTTGGAAAGCACTCAATCAACAGATCAGTTATGTGGTACAAAATATTCCACCTGAGAAATTGCATTATCCCGTAGATCCGCAATATGATAATCGTGAAATGAAAGGCCTTGGCTGGATCATTTGTGATTATGTCGCCCACCTCGAACATCATCTCCGGCAATTGACAGGAAAAGAATGAGCGTTTTTTTAATGGAGACGATACAAAAGTTTCTTAACTAACCTGTAGTTCGTGATCAAAGAAAGCAGGATAAGAAGAAAGGCAACCAGGATTACTATCCAGTTGACCATGGTGGACAGCTCGGGCCGGTCGTACATGACGAAATGATGAAATACCCACTGCATTAGTTGTGTAAAAGCCAATGCGGAGAATACGATTAAAATATAGACAGGAATAAATCGTTGTGATACATTCTTGCTCAGCCAGCCCGGTGAATAACCCAGCATCAATAATAATCGCAGGCTTTCCTTGCTTCGGGCAATGACCAACTGTAAATAGAAGGAGAAAAGCATCAAAGCTAATACCACCACCAATAAACCAAATACGGCAAGCCCGCTGAAAATTCCCTGGAACACCTGTTTCATCCTGCCAAACTTTGTTTTATCCTTATTGACCTTATAGTGTTGCTGGTCCAAAAAAGTGAGTAGCTCCGGATTATTCGCATCTTTCGTTTTTATGTATAAACGGGATGATTGTTCCGATCTCTTTCCCTTGAAGGTCAGGTTGGCCCAGTCAAGAAATTTTTTGGGAACCAATACCGAATTGATCCTGTCACTGAAGGCCACTATTTGTCCCCTGAATGTTTGTTCCACGTCACCATCACCGTGGCAGGTGATCAACACGGGAATGCCGGAAGCTGTCTCCTGCGAAACCTGTGGCAGGTT
>JANOCH010000095.1:0-16213 GCA_031412015.1 Chitinophagaceae bacterium | reverse complement strand
CAATACAACCGCTTCAAAAAAAGAATTCAGCTGGCTTTCGGATGTGTTCAATATTTCTTAACGGGATGCTTTGTCACGGTTCTATGATTTCGCTATTGATTTAAGAGACATAGTTATGGCGGGTGATAAATTAGAGTGGGATGGTGTCGGCGTACTAAGTAAAGGATTAGCCGGGGAAATAAGATTCGATGCATCATTAAAAGGTATGACCATCGGTGAGCTTATTCCTGCCAACAAAGTGATCCGTGAAAATGCACAGCACCTTGTAAGGGTAGGCGAAGACCAAAAGACCTCTACTGAAATGATGGAACGCCTGGTCCCGGAAGAAGAAAAAAGATCATACTGGTGGGCCGCTGCCTTGATCATTGGATTATTGGCTTTATTTTTTTTAGCATGGTATTTTTCTGCCAGGAGATTAGATTCCTCAGCCACCGGTAACCAGCAAAAGCTGGAACCCCAAAAGGAGGCGGCCACTTATAAGCTTTCCGAATAGTTTAGCCTTTTTCTTGTCAATTTCATTTTACTTTGCTGCCTCTTACCGTAGCGGATATTCATTATGAACCGGATCCATTATCAATTTTGTCCTGTATGCAATGCCGCAACTATCAGTAATGTATTGCAGGTAAAAGATCATACCGTCAGTGGCGAATCCTTTGTCATTGCAGAATGCTCTTCCTGTTCATTCAGGTTTACACAGGATGTGCCGGATGCTGATTCAATATCTCCCTATTATAAGTCGGAGGATTATATTTCTCATACCAATACCGCGACAGGATTGGTAAACCGGCTGTATCATTTTGTACGCAACCGGACCATCGTGCAGAAACGAAAGCATATTGAAAAAGTCACTGAAAAAAAAACAGGTAAGCTGCTGGATATAGGAAGTGGCACCGGTGTCTTTCTCAGCGAAATGAAAAAAAATGGATGGGAAGCCACCGGTCTTGAACCTGACGCAGATGCAAGAAATGTTGCTAAAAAAGTATACAATGTTGAACTGGTCAACACCGATCATTTGTTCCAGTTGCCAGCTGGCCATTATGATGCCATTACAATGTGGCACGTGCTGGAGCATGTGCATGATCTGTCAAAATATGTTCAGCAGATAAGATCAGTATTACATCCAAAGGGAAAGTTGTTTATCGCAGTACCTAATTATACTTCTTTAGATGCTTCTGTTTACAAGGAGCATTGGGCAGCTTATGATGTGCCGAGACATTTATATCATTTTTCTCCCAGTTCTATGAAGCTGTTAATGGAAGAACACGGATTGAAAGTTTTGCAACACAAACCTATGTGGTATGATAGTTTTTATGTTTCCCTGTTAAGCAGTAAATATAAGAACGGAAAGACAAACTGGTTGGCTGCTTTCTGGAATGGCTTTCGTTCAAACCTTGCAGCGATGGGTGATAAGAAAAAATGCAGCTCTGTTATTTATGTGATAGGGAAATAATATTTCGTTAGCATGAGTCTTAATATTTTTCTTTATAAAAATATTAATATCATCCACTAAAAGTAAAGCCCTTGCATTTCTGCAAGAGCTTCTTTATTTCCCAATAATCTCATTAATCCAAAATCCCGATAACTATCGGGACTGGTTCAGACTACTTCACTTCCGCCATATCTGGTATCGCCGCTACCTTATATTCACCAGCATCTAATTTTTTCTTGGTAGCAGAAAATGCCTTTAATGTTTCCTGGATATCCGCATCTGTATGCACCGAGGTAGGGATAAGGCGATAAATGATATGACCCTTTGGAATAACAGGATAGACCACGATAGAACAGAATATTTTATAGTTCTCGCGGAGATCCATCACCATGGCGGTAGCTTCTTCTACTCCGCCTGTCATATAAACCGGCGTAACTACGGAATCCGTTTTACCAATATCAAACCCTCTTTCCTTCAAACCATTTTGAAGTTTGTGGGCATTCTCCCACAATTTTTCTTTTAGTTGTGGTTGTGTACGGAGTAACTCCAGTCTTTTCAGGTTGCCGATCACCAGTGGCATAGGTAAACTCTTTGCGAATATCTGTGAACGGATATTGTAGCGGATATAATCAATGATCTTTTTATCACCGGCGATGAAAGCGCCGATAGAAGCCATTGATTTAGCGAAGGTGGAAAAATACAGGTCGATCTGGTCCTGCACGCCCTGTTCTTCACCGGCGCCTGCGCCTGTTTTACCAAGCGTGCCAAAGCCGTGTGCGTCATCTACCAATAATCTGAACTCGTATTTATCTTTGAGTGCAGCGATCTCTTTTAATTTACCCTGGTCGCCAGCCATGCCGAATACACCCTCGGTGATCACGAGGATACCACCAGCGTTTTGTTTTTCTATTAATGCCGTAGCACGTTGCAGTTGCTTTTCAAAATCCTCCACATCATTATGCTTGAATACATAGCGGTGACCCGGGTGTAAACGTAAACCATCGATGATGCAGGCATGACTTTCCGCATCATAAACGATCACATCATGTCGTCCGCATAATACATCGATCAGGCTCACCATACCCTGGTAGCCAAAATTCACCAGAATGGCGTCTTCTTTCATTTCAAAATCAGCCAGTTCAGCTTCTAATTGTTCGTGGTAATTGCTGTTGCCACTCATCATACGGGCACCCATGGGTAATGCCAGGCCAAATTCTTTGGCTCCATCAGCGTCTGCCTTTCTCACATCCGGGTGGTTGGCCAGGCCGAGGTAGTTATTCAAACTCCAAACGATCATCTCCTTGCCGCGGAATTTCATCCGGTTGCCGATCTCACCATCCAGTTTGGGAAAGGCAAAATAACCATGAGCTCTTTCACGGTGCTGGCCCAACGGCCCGTAGTTCTTCACTAAACGTTCAAATATGTCTGCCATATTATTAAATTATAGTTGGTTTCTGAGTTAAAAACAGTGCCTGGTAAAATCAGTAAACATAAACCGGCCGAAACTGCGCAAAGGTAAGGGTTTGAAGGGTTCAGGCAAAAGGGTGAAAATAGGTGGTTAATATGTTGTGTATTAAATGATAAGAATAATAGGACGACAAAAAAAAGTATAGGTTTGATAGGCCTGCAACATAATTCTCGCATGTCCGGTGGGGAGAATCAGAAGATTGGTGTAACTACTGTTCAAAGCAACATAATCCACCAGCAGGGTCGTAAAGCAATAAATTTAGACAAATGAAATATTCATTGTTGACAATAAATCTTCCTATGATTTTTTTTTAGCAGTTGTAAAGATCATGATCAACAATAACCATTTGGACAACGATGATGTTTTTTTAGGGAGTACATTTTTGAGCTTTCAAATGGCTTTTGCTGAGAATTTAAAATATATCGTACCCCTTTTTATAATAGTAGGGGTTATGTGTTTATTCTTGCGATGCAGTAACTTATGGAGAATAGCCATTATCGGCAAATCACTTTTGGGCTTCCTCTGTTACTCTTTTTCTTATTCTGCAATAAGACCCTGTGAGCCGACGTATGATTGTTGAGGATGAAGGAGACCTGAAAGACCAAAAGAAAGAATGTTTAAAATGTTTAGTTGAAAAGGTTACAAAATTATTATGAATATTTGTCCATGTATTTTCGTGTGATTGTTTGTTTAGTGTTGGTTATCACGTGCTGTTCATTGCTGATGAATGCCTGTCGGTTTTCGGAAAGCAAAAAACAGGCAGTGACCCGTAAAAAAGAACCTGTTGCGCTTGGAAATATAAGTGCTTTACCGCAAGACTATTTATCCCCTGCAGACAACCCAACTACCGCAGAAAAAATAGAGTTGGGCCGGTTGTTATTTTACGATCCTATTCTTTCGGGTAGCAAAGATGTGGCTTGCGCCAGTTGCCATCATCCTGAATTCGGTTATGCCGAAAGCCTGCCACTGTCGATTGGCGTAAATGGTCATGGAATAGGGGAAAGAAGAAAGTTTCGTGCTCCCAATGATATCCCTTTTACAAAACGAAATTCACAAACACTTCTCAACACTGCTTTTAACGGGATAGATGAAAATGGAAATTACAGGCCCGAAGATGCCCCTATGTTTTGGGACCTGCGGGCAAAGGGCCTGGAAGAACAGGCATTGATGCCCATCAAAACCCTTGAGGAAATGCGCGGCCACGGAATTGAAGAAGAAGCGATTGCTGATGAAATTGAGCGACGATTAAGGAATATCAGCGAGTACAGAAAATTATTTAAGAATGTCTTTGGGGAAAATGCAATAACGGCTGTTAATATCGGTAAAGCTCTGTCAGGTTTTCAACGTTCCTTGCTGGCCAACAATTCAAGGTTTGACAGGTATATGCGGGGCGATAAATCGGCCATGTCAATACGGGAAATTGAAGGAATGCAATTATTTATGAATGTCGGCTGTGGGAGGTGCCACAATGGCCCCATGCTTTCCGATTATAAGACCCATGTGATGGGTGTTGTGGACAATGAACAACTTGCTGTATCTGATTCAGGGTTTCTGCGCAGCTATGCTTTTCGTACTCCTTCTTTACGCAACCTTCGGTTTACAAGGCCTTATATGCATAACGGAAAAATAAAAGAATTAAAAGAGGTAATGACATTTTATGAAGACCTGCCGGGAAAAGATGTTCCCAATAAAAATGTTAAAAAAGAACAAATCGATCCACTGGCCAGGATGCTAAAACTGGAATTCAGGGATATTAATACGATCCTGGAGTTTTTAAGTACACTGAACGACGATGAATATGACAGGAAGATTCCAGCTAAGGTGCCGAGTGGCTTGCCTGTTGGCGGAAGAATAAAATAGGAAAACTCCTTTTGATTAGAACAGGTCATATTCTCACAGAATTTAATTGCACGCTGATGTACCGATAGCTAACGTGAGCGAAGCAACGGCGACTATAGTAGTAATAAAACCCGATTCATAAAAGACGAATACTAAAAAACAAAACAGCCCCGCCAAAGCGAAGCTGTTTCAAAATTTCCTGATAATCTTTGTAATCCTTTAATCTTAGTTCTACACAATCAACAACGCATCTCCATAACTAAAGAACCTGTATTTATCCTTGATCGCTTTTTTATAGGCTTCCATGGTCAATTCATAACCCGCAAAAGCACAGGTCATGATCAGCAGGCTGGTTTTGGGCAGATGAAAATTGGTGACCAATGAATCGGCAATATTAAAATCATACGGCGGGTGAATGAACATATTGGTCCAGCCCTCCGATGGTTTCAATAATTTTTGCGCGGTGAAAGATGATTCCAGGGCCCGCATGGTAGTAGTACCAACAGAGCAGATACGATGACCATATTCTTTTGCGCGGTTGACGATCTTACAGGCGGTCTCATCAATGTTATAATATTCCGCATCCATTTTATGTTTACTCAGATCTTCTACTTCAATCGGGCGGAAAGTACCTAGACCGGTATGCAGTGTTACTTCCGCGAAACGGATACCTTTTATTTCCAAACGCTTGATCAGTTCACGGCTGAAGTGAAGACCGGCGGTAGGAGCGGCCACGGCGCCTTCATGTTTGGCGTATACGGTTTGGTAACGTTCTTTATCTTCTTCGTCTGGTTTCCGTTTGATGTATTTTGGCAGCGGTGTTTCTCCCAATTTTTCTAATTGTGCACGGAAACCTTCCTCATTACCTTCCCACAAAAAGCGGATGGTACGGCCACGACTGGTGGTATTGTCAATTACTTCCGCTACCAGGTCCTCCTGTTCGCCAAAGTAGAGTTTGTTTCCAACCCGGATCTTACGCGCCGGGTCAACGATCACATCCCAAAGACGATTCGGCTTGTTGAGTTCGCGAAGCAGGAAAACTTCGATCTTGGCGCCGGTTTTTTCCTTGCGGCCATACATACGTGCCGGGAACACCTTGGTGTTGTTGACAGTGAAAACATCTTTGTCATCAAAATAATCGAGGATGTCGCGGAAGTGCTTGTTCTCGATCTGGCCGGTATGGCGGTGAACGACCATCATACGGGCATCTTCACGTTTTTTAGCAGGGTTTTGAGCGATAAGATTCAGGGGCAGATCGAAACGGAATTGTGAAAGCTTCATTGATGAATATTATTGTTTAAAAAAGGTCTCCGGACAAGACCGGTCCAAAGGGCTGCTTTGGGAAAGACGGGAGGGTTGAACGATTCAGCTTTGACCCGGTAAACAGGCACCAGAACGTCAAAGCGGAGCGGGCAAACCCCGGTCTTACGGCACCGGGCTCTGTCAAGCGGACAGCTTTAAAAGCTGGCAAAGGTAAAGATTTACAGACAAAATCGTCCGGATGACACTATTTTTTTTAAAAAGACGTTTTTGTAGGTGGTTTTAAGCTTGGTTTATGCTTTTTGAAGGTGGGAGGCATCTTAGTTTTGCAGATCGGGCTCTGACAATAAGTCCCAAAAAAGAGAATCCAATTAATTAAGCTGCCTGTACTAATCTAAACCCTGCTAAGTTGTTTATTAATTATTATTGGTTTTAAGAGAATTTCACCTGTACCAGAATCAAGCACTGTATGAATCGAACCTTTATTTTACTTTTTATTTTACTGCCTTATTTAATATATGCCCAGCCCAAAGGCAAGAGCAAAAAATACCCCAGCCTTTTATGGGAGATCAGTGGTAATGGTTTAAAAAAGCCGTCTTACCTGTTTGGCACCATGCATGTCAGCAGTAAGCTGGCATTCCACCTGGCTGATTCCTTTTACCTGGGTATCAGGAACGCAGATATCGTAGCATTGGAAACCAATCCTGAATCCTGGCAGGAGGATATGAGCAAGTATGAGATCGGTGGTAATGGATATGAAAATTATAGTAACCCCTATCAGCCGGGTGGTTATATGCCGGTGCCCGATGACTATCTCAGCATCAATACGCTGAAATTTTATAAGTATGATAAAAAAATAGAAAGAGCCCTCTACAGCAATCCTTCTTCCATCAATAATTTATTGTACCGTTCTTATGGTAGCGAAACAAGCGACTTTGAGGAGGATACTTATCTCGACATGTATATTTACCAATGCGGTAAAAGATGGGGTAAGAAGGTAGCGGGAGTGGAGAAGTATGGCGAAAGCATGAAGCTGATGATGGAAGCCTATCAGGATGCGGCGAAAGACAAGAATAAAAAGGAAAGAAGCTCTGATAGTGAAGAGGGGTATTCTTACAATAAATTGCAGGAAGCATATCGCAGCGGTAACCTGGACTGGTTGGACTCGATCAATAAATACAACAGTTTCTCCGCCGCTTTTGATGAAAAATTTTTGTACCGGAGAAATGATATCCAGGCATCCTCTATTGACTCGATCATTAAAACGGGTAAATCATTATTCGTTGGCGTTGGGGCCGCACATTTACCCGGCAACCGTGGTGTGATTGAATGGCTCCGCCGACAGGGTTACAAGTTGCGTCCCGTTAAAATGGGCGCCAGGGATAGTCAGCATAAGAACCTGGTAGAAAAAGTAAGAGTGCCTGTTATTTTCTCAACACAGACAGCCGATGATGGGTTGTACAAAGTGGATATCCCCGGAAAGTTTTACAAGTTTGGTGAAGATGCCAGCCTGGACCAGCGTCAATATGCTGATATGGCTAATGGCAGTTACTATATGGTGACACGTATCATGACCAATGCCTGGATGTGGGGACATAATACGGCAAGAGTGAATAAGATCGTTGACAGCTTATTGTATGAAAATATCCCCGGTAAAATTATTTCGAAAACGAATATTGTCAGGAACGGCTATTCAGGCATTGACCTGATCAATAAAACACGCCGGGGCGATATACAACGCTACAATATTTTTACTACTCCTTTTGAAGTTGTGATCTTCAAAATGAGTGGCACTGGTGAATATGTAAAGAATGGGGAAGAAGCACGGAAGTTTTTTGGAAGTATACAGCTAAAAGAATACAAACCATCTGCTGAGCTCATTAGCAATGGGTGGAGAAAGTTCTCACCGTTTTACGGAGGATTCAGCATTGATATGCCACATGATCCTCATGTTGGTAATGATGGTAGCTGGATCTATGATGCGGAAGATAAGGCCAGTAATACCCACTATCGTGTTATCCGTACGGATATTCATAATTATCATTTCGCGGAAGAAGATAGTTTTGATCTTGGATTGATGGCGGAAAGTTTTGCCGCTTCAGAGTTTGTTGACAAATTGGTAACCCGAAAGCAATCGGTATTTAAAGGATATCCCGCATTGGATTGCCAATACAATGACAAGGCAGGCGCAACTTATTTTGCAAGATTTATTATACAGGGCCCACACTATTATACGCTGATAGCGCATGGCAAACAGGAAACAACCAGCATCAGGAATTTCCTGAATTCCTTTGAAATTAAACCCTATAGTTATAGCCTGGCCAAGGAAAGAAAAGACACCGCCCTTTATTTCAGTGTAAAAAGCCCGGTATTTCCTGAGGTTGCCAAAGAAAAACTGGATATTCCCAGGTATAATTATGGTGGTTCGAATGATGAGGATGAACCAACGGAGGCCGAGCTGCTGGAGAATGGAGCCTTCCGCAGTAAGATCATTTCGAACGATACAACCGGGGAGAAAATCTTTGTGTCATTTTTTAAACTACAGCGCTATAATTATATAAAAGACAGCAGCCTGCTGGATAAGGAAAATCATGCTTTTCTTTTCGGCGATTCATCGGGGATCGTAAAAAGCAAAAAGAAATACGAACTGCCCAATAAATTAAAAGTTTGGGAAAAGATCATTACTGATACCAGCAGCAGCCGGACGATCTGGAGTAAAGTTTTCTTTAAGGATGGTATCGGTTTCGCTTTGTTAACCCAATCAGATACGCTAAGTAAACCCAGCAGTTTCGTACAATCGTTTTTCGACAGTTTCACACCCGCTGATACCTTAAACGGTAGCGATGCTTTTGCCAAAAAAACCGGTCTTTTCTTTTCTGATTTTATGAGTGCAGATACGGTGGCACATAAGAGGGCGGTGAAAGGGATATACTCCGTGCAACTGGATTCGACAGATCTGCCGAATCTTAAAAAAGCCATTTCCTTTATGAATTGGAAAGAAAAGAAATACCTGGATACCAAAAAGTCGCTGATCGGAAAACTGGATGATATATCTACAAAGGCATCTTCCGATTACCTTAAAGAGCTATATTATGCTGCGGGTGATACACTTGATCTGCAGTATAAAATACTGGAAGTTTTATTGCAGCAGGAAACGCAATACGCCTATCAAACTTTTCGCGATATCGTCACTACTGAACCACCTGTTTTGGATATAAATTCGGATAATGGAGCTCCAGATTATTCTAATTTATACAGCAACACGGTAAAGATCAATGCAAGACAATACAGCTATGACAATGACAGCTTCATGGATAAATTGTATGATTCGCTGGCATTGACCAAAACGATCCTGCCCGACCTGTTACCACTTTTAAATCTCGACGATTATAAAAGCAGCCTGATGCAATTACTGGCAGTAATGGTGGATAGCAACCTGGTGGATAAAAAAGTGTATGATATTTATTTTAGTAAATTTTTAATTGAAGCGAAACAAGAATTAAAAAAACAAGCTATCACGGAAAAACAAAAGGCCATTGAAAAAGCGGAGCTGAATAAAGAAGATAAAAAGAACAATTCTTCGCTGTATGGCGATAATGAAGATAAAGATGCCGGAAATGAAAAACTCAGATTGTATGCTACGCTGCTGTTGCCTTACTGGGATGCCAATACAAATGTGCAGCCTTTATTCCGGCAGATACTTTCTTCGTCGGACAAACGGTTAAAGTATAACACGATGCTGTTGTTGCTTCGCAATAATAAACCCTGCCCGGATAGCCTGGTGAATTATTTCGCGGCCCAGGATGAATACAGGTACGGATTGTATAAAGACCTTAAAGAGCTGCATAAAGACGCAAGATTTCCGTCCCGGTACAATAATCATCTTGACCTGGGAAGAAGTAAAGTGCTGGCTGGAAAAACGTATGACAAACCCGATACGCTGGTATTTGTAGATAAATTGCCGGCAGCAGTAAAAGGAAAAAAGGGGCTGGTTTATTTTTATAAATACAAAACCAAAAAAGATGACGCAAGCTGGAAACTGGCGACAGTAGGCCTGGTGCCGGAAGATCCGAAGCAGTTTGAATTTGAAAAGGACGATAAAAGGGATGATGACCGTTTTGAAGCGTATAATGAGTATTCTCCTTTATCCCGGTACGATTTCACGGGGTTTAGTGCTACAAAGATCAAAGTAGAGGAGCCGCTGCTCAACCAGTTAAATAAGGAATTGAAGAAAATGCTCTATTCCCGCAGGAAAAGCGCCAAAGAATTTTATGCTAAAGAAGATGGAGATGATAATTTTGAAACGGTGACCGAAACGGACTACGAAGAAGATTAAATAGCGATACCTAATCGCGGGCGGGCAGGCCTTTTGGAATAGAAGCGATCAGTTTTTGCGTATACGGAGAAACAGGATTAAAGTAAATATCATCGGCTTTACCGCTTTCTTCTATTTTTCCTTTGTTCATCACCATGATGCGGTCGCTGATATAGCGGACCACTGAAAGATCATGTGAAATAAAGATGATGGTAAAACCAAATTCTTTTTTCAGATCGCTCAACAGGTTTAACACTTGTGCCTGTACACTAACGTCCAAAGCGGATACAGATTCATCACACACAAGAAAAGAAGGATTCAGAGCGAGTGCACGGGCGATAACGGTCCGTTGTCGTTGACCACCGGAAAATTCATGCGGATAGCGATTAAAATGTTCTGGCCTCAGGTCCACTTTCTCCAATAGTTCAATGACCTTTTCTTTTCTTGCTTTATCTCCGTCGAGGATGTGATGGACCTTTAATGGTTCCGCGATGGCTGATCCAATTGTCAGGCGGGGATTGAGTGAAGAGTAGGGGTCCTGGAAAATGATCTGTATATCTTTTCGCAGCGACCGGAGTTCATCTTTTTTCTTTGCTGTAAGATCAACACCGTCATAAATTATTTGGCCGGATGTTGGTTCAACCAATCGTAACAATGCACGACCTAATGTTGTCTTTCCGCATCCGCTTTCTCCAACCAGCCCCATGGTTTCCCCTTTGTATATTTCAAAACTTATGTCATCAACAGCTTTGGTGTAAGAAAGAGTCTTTCCTAAGAATGTTTTTTTCGAAGGAAACCAGACGGAGAGATGTTTTGCTAACAGCAACACCGAAGCAGGATGTCTGATTTCGGAATGGTCGTTTCTGACCCGATAGCTATCGGGTTCTGACCTCTGACTTCTGACTTCCGTCCCGATAGCTATCGGTATCTGACTTCCGACCTCAGACTTCATTTCCAAAAAATCACTCACCACGGGCAATCGCTTTCCTTTTTCATGAAGTATCGGGCGACAGGCCAGTAATCCTTTTGTATAGGTATGCTGCGGGTTGGTAAATATTTGTTGGAGTGTATTTTGTTCTGCGATCTCTCCTTGGTACATGACGATGGTCCGGTCAGCGATCTCCGCTACCACACCAAGATCATGGGTAATAAAAATGACGCCCATTCCCAACTGTTGCTGTAGTTCTTTGATCAATTGCAGGATCGTTTTTTGAACGGATACATCCAGGGCGGTGGTAGGTTCATCGCAGATCAGTAAAGAGGGTTCGCAGCACATGGCCATGGCGATCATTACCCTTTGTTTTTGTCCGCCACTTAATTGATGCGGGTAGCGTTCAAATATCGATCCCGGGTTTGGCAATTTTACTTTTTCAAACCATCCGATCACTTTTTGTTTAGCATCAGTTTTGGAAATTTTCGTATGGGCCAGCAAGGCTTCCATTACCTGTTCACCACAAGTAAATACCGGGTTGAGCGAGGTCATCGGTTCCTGGAAGATCATGGCGATCTTATTGCCACGGATATGACGTAGTGAGGCAGTATCCTTTTTTAACAGGTCTGTTTGTTCCTGGCCGTTCTCTGAAAAAAGAATCTTACCGGATGTATACCTGGCCGGAGGGGAGGAAAGTAATTGTAATATGGAAAGAGCCGTAACGGATTTACCTGAACCTGACTCACCCACCAGTGCGACGATCTCTCCTTTGTTTACAGAAAGAGAAATCTTTTTAACAGCCTGGGTTGTTCCGGACTCAGCAATGAAATCAACAGAAAGATCCTGTATGCTTAAAAGTGGATACATTATTTTTCCACCACTTTTATGGAAAGCTTCTTTGATGGTGTGGGGTAGTACGCCATACAAACAGCACAATCCTGTTTTTGTATGGTATCGATCACAAAATAAAAATCATCCCCTTGCTCAATATTAGCAGGGAATTTACAACGGCTTCCCAAGGCAAATACATTTTTATAGGCATTACCAGTTGATTCATCGGTCCAGTCAGCAACGATCAAAGAAGTATCTATATCACCCTCCAATAACCTAAGGGTATAGTTCATACAAAGGGCCTTAATTTCCAGCCGGGCTTTGTATTTCCCGGTTTCGGTTTTTTTGTTGCCGCATTTGTCTGCGGAAGCAGTCAGTATAAAAATTGCCGATAAAAAGATCAAAAGTTTCATGAGTAGATGTATTATTATTTGAACATGACTTATTTGCTTGTCAGGTACTGGTTACAATATTCACCATTGACAATTCACTATTCACCATCAGAATTTCAAATGTCTCACCGTCATTCCATCATTGATAAGTTGTTTCAGCGAATCAATACCGATTTTAATATGATTGTCGACAAATTTGGCGGTTACGGTTTTATCGCTTTCTTCTGTCTTTACTCCTTCAGGTATCATGGGTTGATCACTGATCAATAACAAGGCGCCTGTCGGAATTTTATTAAAAAAGCCAACGGTAAAAATCGTAGCGGTTTCCATATCTATCGCATAGGCCCTGATATCCTGTAAATAATTTTTAAACTTTTCATCATGTTCCCAAACCCGCCGGTTAGTAGTATATACTGTTCCTGTCCAGTAGTCAACTCCATAATCCCGGATCGTAGTAGACACGGCTTTTTGAAGTGCGAAAGCAGGCAACGCCGGTACCTCGGGCGGAAAATAATCATTGGATGTACCTTCTCCCCGTATGGCCGCAATGGGTAAAATGAGATCGCCGATCTTATTGCGTTTTTTTAAGCCGCCACATTTGCCGAGGAATAAAGCTGCTTTAGGCTCAAGTGCACTGATCAGATCCATCACCGTTGCCGCGGTAGGGCTACCCATGCCAAAATTGATAATCGAGATATCATCGGCCGTAGCACACTGCATGGGTCTGCCTTCACCTACAACCGGTACATTATTCCACTCGGCGAACTTATAAACGTAATTACTAAAATTCGTCAGCAAAATGTATTTACCAAAATTTTCCAATTTTTCCCCGGTGTAGCGGGGAAGCCAGTTGCTTACTATCTCTTCTTTAGACTTCATAGTTATTCAATTTATCATTCAGCGAATTTAATCATTTACTTTTGTCCAAAGGACTACTTTGTAGAAGCATGCTGACAATCAATTATCCTGAACAACGATTTCAAATAAAACAGGAAACCGGTAAGGACATGATATTCGACCTATTGCGGAAGAAATGGTTGTTGCTAACTCCCGAGGAATGGGTAAGACAAAACTTTGTACAATATCTTATACAGGTAAAAAAATACCCGGCCACTTTGATCGCCCTGGAAAAGATGATCATCCTTGGGGAATTAAAAAAACGCTTTGATATTCTTGTTTACGATAAAGAGCACCGGCCCTGGATGATGATAGAATGCAAAGCTCCGGCTATTAAATTGGATGAAGCAGTATTGCAGCAATTACTTCGATATCATATAAGTATTCCCACCGGGTTCCTGGTAATTACTAATGGTGGGTATAGTTATGGATGGCAAAAAAAAGATCAACGATTGCAACTATTGCAGGAGCTGCCTGAATGGGTTGAGGGTAATTAGTATCAACCTGTTCATCATTGAACAATGAGTATTTAATTTACAAGAAGAAATGCAGTCTGATTTTAGTGCTCATGCCACCCTTTCCGGGTTACCGGATCATTTTCCAATTTTGATTCAATAATAATGTCAGCCCTTCAGGCTTTTAAATCTCGTAGGTCAGTATCATCAGGTTAACCCTCGTAGAGGCGATATTTTGGTAGAAACAAAATAACAAGGCTTGTAAAGTGCCATCGGCACGGTGTTCTAAAACCTCGCCCGTTCAGGGCTTCGCCAAAATAATCACTTGTTACTAACAAAACACCGCTCCTAACGGAGCTAACTGCAAAAGCATTACTTAACTTAATGACATTATCCGCAGGCGTGGATATTATTGTAGCGTTAAGTAAAAAAAAGCCGTTAAACTCTTAAAGGGTGGTATTATGTTCAGAGAACCGCGTCAAGCCTGGAGAGAGCTTCATCAATTATACGCATGATATCGGTGAAAAATTAAATACCATCTGTAACTAACCAATGACGGATGTTCATAGATTAAATAAATTTTCCAATCACCCAAACAAACTACTACTCAGGTACCGATCCCCTCTGTCACAAACGATAAACACTATCACTCCTGATTTTAACTCACTCGCTAAACGAAAGGCTGCTGATGCCGCGCCGCCACTACTCATGCCTGCAAATATTCCTTCTACTTTTGCCAGTTTACGGGCCATCTCCGTGGATTCCTGTTGAGAAACATCTATGACACGGTCCACTCTTTCAGGCTCAAAAATTTTAGGCAAATATTCTTTGGGCCAGCGACGAATACCGGGAATGGAGGATTCTTCGGTGGGTTGGCAGCCGACGATATGTATGGCAGGATTTACTTCTTTAAAAAATCTTGAGCAACCCATGATCGTACCCGTAGTACCCATCGAACTTACAAAGTGAGTAAGGGATTGATCGGTATCTTTCCATATTTCCGGGCCGGTTGTTTTATAATGGGCTTTATAATTATCCGGGTTGGCAAACTGGTTTAAAATATAAAATTCGCCGGTAGCCGCTTTTTCGTCCGCATAGTCGCGGCAGATCTCGATGTTATCAAGCAACGTAACTTTAGCGCCGAACGCCTCCATGGTCAATGTGCGTTCACGGGTGGAAGTAGAAGGCATAACCAATTCTATTTCGAGATCATATAGACGGGCAATCATCGCCAGGGCGATACCCGTATTTCCACTGGTGGCTTCAATTAATTTGGTACCGGCTTTTATATCTCCTCTTTCCAATGCGGACCGGATCATATTCAATGCTGGTCTGTCTTTTACACTACCGCCCGGGTTATTACCTTCCAGTTTAGCATATATGGTTACGTCAGGATTAGGATTTAATTTTTTTATTTCTACCATGGGTGTATTGCCAACCAGGTCTATAATGCTCGCCATGTTTAAATTTTAGTTTGTTGATCTACCACTTCAATTTCTGATTTGTGATAAACGGTCGTGTAAGGAGGTATGCTTTTGGTTAGCCATACATTTCCGCCAATGATGCTGTGATGACCGATCACGGTATTACCACCCAATATGGTTGCGCCGGAGTAAATGATCGCATGGTCCTCCACCGTTGGGTGACGTTTGATATAAGCCATACTCTTGTCAACACTCAATGCACCCAGTGTAACACCCTGGTATAATTTTACATGATCGCCGATAACGGAGGTTTCACCGATCACCACCCCTGTTCCGTGATCAATAAAAAAATGCTTACCGATGACGGCGCCGGGGTGAATATCAATACCGGTCTTAGAATGTGCATGCTCCGTCAATATGCGGGGGAGTAATGGTATCTCCAGTTCTAATAAAGCATGGGCGATGCGGTAAAAAGCTATAGCATAAAAACCGGGGTAAGCTCTTATTACTTCAAAACGACTTTTAGCGGCAGGATCGCCTGCCAGGATCGCTTCGATATCCGTATTTAAAACCTGGTACATGTCACGGATACCATCAAAGAAGGCAGAAGCTTTTTCCTGGTGATTCCAGCTATTGCATGCTTTGGTTGCTTCCAGCAGGATCATCAATTCGGTGGTTAGTTTTTCAAACTTATCTTTTACCACCTGTGGAGAAGCTGGGAAGTAATCTGCTCTTTCGGGATAGAGCAGCGCCATCAATTCCAATGCCCAGGATGCGATCCTTTCATTCGGCGGCACCATCTCGATGCCCTTTTGTTTATTAAAAATATAATCGTAAAAATCGCTGCTCATAACAGGTAAGCCTGGTTTGGGGAGTAGTCGACAAATTTACCATATTTATGAACATACGATGTGTCGCAGGGTTGGCTATTTAATAATAAAATGATAAAATCGTCCCGGGAAAGCGATAGTC
>JANOCH010000094.1:0-5166 GCA_031412015.1 Chitinophagaceae bacterium | reverse complement strand
ATTTTTATGAGAAATTTTCAAATGGGCTGTATACGTATCATCCGCCCACACCAACGGCCAGCCGTTTGAATATTTCTTTTTTTGTTAGCCGTGGATACCTTGTGTTTGCACCTGATATTTCTTATACGATCGGGCATCCTGCACAAAGTGCTTATGATTTTATTGTTAGTTCGGCAAAAGACCTGGCCAAACACAAATGGGTGGATGCAGCGAACCTAGGCATCCAGGGACAAAGCTGGGGCGGAATACAGGTGGCGCAACTGATCACTATGACGGATATGTTTAAGGCAGCATGGGCCGGAGCTCCAGTTGCTAACATGACCAGCGCTTATGGTGGCATCCGCTGGGAGAGTGGCTCTAACCGCCAGTTTCAATATGAAAAAACACAAAGCCGTTTAGGAGCTACCCTTTGGGAAAAACCACAATTATATATCGAGAACTCGCCTTTGTTTCATTTACCCAAAGTAAAAACGCCGTTGGTCATCATGGCCAATGATGCCGATGGCGCAGTACCCTGGTACCAGGGCATTGAATTATTTACCGCTATGCGTCGTTTAGGAAAAAAAGTTTGGATGCTCAACTACAATGGTGAAGCGCATAACCTGGTACAGAGAAAGAACCGGAAAGACATTCAGATAAGAGAGCAACAATATTTCGATTGGCTGCTGAAAGGAGAGAAGCCGACAAAATGGATCACAGAAGGTGTCCCAGCTGTGAAGAAAGGAAAGGATTGGGGCCTGGGAATCGACTGAATGTCCGAACTACGAAATCGGCACTGCGATATCATTAAGTTTGAAAGCTCACCTGAAATTTAAGTATGACGTACATCGCATATCAGAAGTCGTACCTGTTAAGCTGCCTGCTCCGTTATAAACTTCACCAAACTCCTTTTGGCAATGGGCAATAATGTTTCATCTACCGGGAAGCTCAAACCTGTTTCTATAGAATATACTGCAGGGTTGGGAAGGTGACTATGGTTTCGGATCAATTGGGCTTTCGTATGCTCAAAAGTACTGCCAATGCTGCGTTGCCATTTATCTAACAGAACTGTTTTAATACTCCGGTATTTTTCGTCGTGTTTTTCAAAAATAGAAAGACGATAATGATAGGTCATCGCAATTTTAGTATTGCCACTGCTTAAAAAGAAATAACCTTCTTTCAGGTCCAATGGTATAATGCCTACCGGTGTGATATTAAGTTTATCCTCCACGAATTCATAAATATCCGCCCCGGTCTGCAAAGTAGTCTTCAGGTTATCCGCTGCATAGTTGATGATCTCTTCCAGTTCCTTCATCAGCTCATCGTCTTCAATCATTTGCTGATAGAGTAGTTGCAGTTTTTCCATTTGTATCCCGGTCATTTTTTTGGGGAAATGCTCCTGGAGAAACTTTTTATTTTCCCGGAAAGCCACCAGGTTGTTATAGTGAAAAACAACGTCTGCCAGTTGGGGGTAGAGTTTATTCTCGTTGAAATATTTGTTTACTTCCTGCAGGTAGGCGAGCAGGGTGTACTTCTTCAGCTCGAAATCAATATAGCCTTCAGCGAACCAGGTCTCGGATAATCGTTTCATTGTACTGGTGGATTTAGTATTTCCAATTTACAACAAAGACGCCAGATTTCATAGCTAGGAGCTCAAAAGAGACAAAGAGGTAAAGGAGGAATACAGAGCTAAGAGCTCCAAAGAGAAAAAGAGGTTAAGAACCGTCAAAATAAGTTGACTCTAAAGAAAGTGCGAATGGTTTTTTGTCTGGTATCCCTGTATCTAATGCGCGGTATTTTTTCCGGTGATGGAAGTCAACATCACGATAAAACTTTTCCAATTAACTCTTTTTCTCTTCCTCTTTTACCTCTTAGCTATATGTCTCTTTCGCTGTTAAAATTTTCCAGCTCCTTAGCCACCGAGGTTAAGAAGGTTGCTCCTAGGCTTCCGTCAATGATCCGATGATCATAACTCATCGACAGGTACATCATATGGCGAATAGCAATACTGTCTCCCTGGGCTGTTTCAATGACCACCGGCCGTTTCTTGATAGCTCCAACCGCCAGTACAGCTACCTGTGGCTGGTTGATGATAGGAGTGCCCATAAGGCTGCCAAAGGTTCCAACATTAGTTAGTGTAAAAGTTCCGCCTTGCGTATCATCGGCCTTTAGTTTGCCATTACGGGCATTATCGGCAAGATTGTTTACTTGTTTGGACAATCCTACCAGGTTGAGCTGGTCCGCGTTTTTAATAACCGGCACTATCAGGTTACCGGTGGGCAATGCGGTGGCCATACCAATATTAATATCTTTTTTTATAATGATCTTATCACCATCCAGCGAACTATTGAGCAGTGGAAACTTCTTGATGCATTTTACAATAGCTTCAATGAACAGCGGGGTAAAAGTGATCTTCGTATTTTCTCTTTTCTCGAATTCTTTCTTTACTCTTTCTCTCCACATCACCATATTGGTTACGTCGGCTTCAGTAAAACTCGTTACATGCGGGCTGGTATGCTTGCTGCGAACCATGTGATCGGCAATCAGCTTCCTCATCCTGTCCATTTCTATGATCTCCACATTGCCGGAATAAGTCGTGAGCTGTGAACTTTGTGAAGTGCTTTGATAAGCAGGTTCGTTAATTACTGTTACCTCCTGCTGTCTCTCCGGCCTGGTGTCATAAGTTGTCGTTTCCGACCCGATAGCTATCGGGTTTCGTGTTCCGGACTTCCTGTCAACAACATACTGCAATATATCTTTCTTTGTTACCCGGCCCTCGTTTCCGGTACCCGCCATCTTTTCCAGTTCGGTCATGCTGATACCTTCATTGGCGGCAATGTTAAGTACCAGGGGAGAATAAAATCGATTGGCCGAGCCGTTGGCCTGTTGCGTATTTCCAGTGACCGGCAGTGTTGTTTCCATTACCACCGCTTGCTGGGTTCTTAAGGTGGATGCTTGTTCCTGCGCTGGCCTGGTCGTGATTGGAGTTGCAGCAATGCTTTCTGCCGCCCCGGTTTTTATCCGGGCGATCACGGATCCCACCGCGACCACATCGTTCACTTTGTACAGAATGCTTTCAATTACGCCTTCAGCTGTACTGGGCACCTCGCTATCCACTTTATCGGTAGCAATGTCCAGCAGCGTCTCGTCCATTTTTATTTTGTCGCCGGGGTTCTTATGCCATTTTAAAATGGTGGCTTCCGTGATACTTTCACCTAGCTTAGGCATTATCAGATCAACTGTAGACATAGTTTTTAATTTGATAGTCGGTGCCAGAATATAACTCCTCATCCTTCGCCAGCTTAGCCCGAACCCAAGCCGGGACACTCTTCAATTACATCAACAAGGATGAACGGGAAAACAAGCAATTTTAAGACCGGCCAAAGGTAACGATTTGAATATAATCGGACTGTCAACTATGGGTCAAAATGAATTTTCGCAGGAAATTCAGGGCATTGGCTGCGGCCAGGCCGATATTTCGTTGCCTGTCGAACCGGAGGTTGATTTTTACTGTATCTATCTTGTCCTTATTTCCCACTGCGATCCAGACTGTGCCTACCGGTTTTTCTTCGCTGCCACCATCGGGTCCCATAATGCCCGAAGTAGCCAGGGCGTAGTCCACGTTTAGTTTTTCAATGGCGCCTTTAACCATTTCTGTCACTGTTTCCTGGCTTACAGCGCCATTGCTTGCCAGCGTATCGCGACTTACCGCCAGCAAATTTTCTTTCACTTCATTGGAATAGCTGATCACACTACCTTTAAAATAGGCTGATGAACCCGGTATACTGGTGACCAGGTGAGCGATATACCCGCCGGTGCAACTTTCCGCAGTACCCATTGTTTTTCCTTTAGCCTTTAAGATCTTCCCGATCACTACTTCCAAACCTTCATCTTCATTGGTCACCAGCCATTCTTTTACCAGCACTTGCAATTCTTCAAAAAACGGATCTACTTCTTTCTCTACTTCTCTTTTATTGACCCCGCTTGCTGTCAGCCTCAATTTTACCATGCCATAGTTGGGTAAATAAGCGAGCTTGATGTGAGCCGGCAGGGACGCTTCAAAATCGATCAACCGTTCAGCGATCATGGATTCACCCTGTCCCGCTGTAAAAGCTGTTCGGTGCACAATGGCCGGCATCGTAAATTTTTTCAATAACCTCGGAATCACTTCGTTGGTCATTAATCCTTTCATTTCATGCGGTACACCCGGAAGAGAAATAAAAACGTTGTTATTTTTTTCAAACCACATTCCCGGTGCTGAACCTCTGGCATTATGCAATACCGTGCAAACATCCGGTACCTCTGCCTGTTTCAGGTTTCTTTCCAATATGGGTCCCGGCCGGCGATATACTTTTTCAAATAAATATTTTACATGATTCAACACGTTTTCATCCACGATCATTTTACCGCCAAAATATTTACATAGTAGCGGTTTGGTAATATCATCGGCGGTAGGTCCCAATCCGCCGGTAATGATGACGATCTGTGATTGTTTACCTTCTTCGTCGAGTGCCTGCCAGATATCATCCCAAACATCTCCCACGGCTACCCGCCTCCGTACCCAAACCCCCACTTTATTTAATTCCTGCGCTATAAAGGCGCTGTTGGTATCGATGGTTTGTCCTATGAGCAACTCATCACCGATGGTGATGATGGATGCATTGATGGTTGAAGGCATATTAAAATTTGAGGGGCAAATATCAGTTATTCCTCAAAACTAACATCGTCATAAATGTCATGCAGATGAAGAGTAAGACTAATGGTTGCTATAACAAAACTCCCGGTCAGTTGTTTAAATTCTGTCAATATCCAGCTATCATTATCCTGGCGGGTAAATATTTCGACACCAATGGAAGTAGAGTCAATGAGAATGTATTCTTTTAATGTCGTAATGTTTCTGTAAAGATTGAATTTCGTTCCCCTGTCATAGTCTTTGGTTGATTTGGAAAGTATTTCAATGATCACAGCCGGATTGGTAAGATTATCCGTGTAAATTTCCGGGGCATTGGTCTTTCCATAAACGATGGAGAAATCAGGGTAAGTGAATAATGAGTTTTGAGGAATATATATCCGGAATTCACTCCCGTATAATTTACATCCCTTTCCATGCAGAAAAGAGGCAACCAGCCGGTTAATATTATAGGCAATATCATTGTGCGCAGGTGATGCACCTGACATTGCAAACAC
>JANOCH010000093.1:0-2827 GCA_031412015.1 Chitinophagaceae bacterium | reverse complement strand
CCCTACATAGGAAGTACGAACATTCACTACGGCAGGATCAATCGCCGGGTATTCCCTTACGCCAAGATATTTATAGCCTATCAATCCAAAGATTATAATTACAATGGAACAAACCATTGCCAGCACCGGTCTTCGTAAGCTAAGTTCTGATAAATTCATGCCCTGCTAAATGAGAGGTTTAAAATATTATTATAACGCACTGTTCAATCCGGGTGCTGCTTTGACGTTTTAAATTCTGAGATCATCTATTGAGCCAGTTTTGTCAGCTTAACATCAACATCCGGCCTCAGGTACAATAATCCAGTCGTTATCACCGTATCTCCCTTTTCAATGCCGGTCAATGCCTGTATATTAGTGGAATCACGAACTCCCGTAGTTATTTCCGTTTGCTTTGCTTTTCCGGCTTTATATAAGTAGATGAACTTCGATCTTCCCTGCGGAAGAACCGAGCTATTGGGGATCATGATCGCATCTTCACTTTTTTCAAGCGTCAGCTTTACTTTAGCAAAGGCGCCGGGTAATAATGATTCGTCTTTATTCTTTATTAAGGCCCTTACAGCAAGGCTCCGGGTATTTTCTGTAATTCCCGATTCGGTGGCAATGATACTGGCGCTGAATTTTTTTTGAACGCCGTCAATTGTGAAATCTATGTTTTGTCCAATCTTTAATTGGGCACCATATTTTTCAGGTATACTAAATTGAAGTTTTAGCTGGCTTACCTGGCTGATCGTGGTGGCAATTGTTGCCGGAGTAACATAGGCGCCGGGACTAATATTTTTTAAACCCAGTTTACCGCCAAAAGGGGCCCTGATCTCTGTTTTGCGTATAGCTGTTCTTACAATATCCATGTCGGCATTCAGGTTGTAGACCTGTAAAAGGCTAAGGTCATAGTCCTGCTGGCTTATTCCCTGGATTTTTAATAATTGAGATTGACGCTTTTCCGTCTGGTCAGCGATTTTAAGCTGCACTTCCAGTTTCTTCATTTGCGCCTGCAGATCCTCATCGTATAACTTAGCTAATAACGTTCCCTGAGATACAAAAGCTCCTTCCTTTATGTTTAAGTGAACAACTCTTCCGGAAACTTCCGGGTGTATTTCTGTCGATTCGTTTGCCAATATAGTACCGGGGACTTCTATTTGCGCATTAATCGTTTTGGTGGAGGCTACCAACCCTTCCAGAGACAGAACCTGCGGACCGGCTTGCCGGCCTGTAGCCGGAGTATTTTCTTTTTTCTGTTTACAGGATATTAGAACCAGGGCAAATATGAGCAATAAGATGGCTAAAAAGGACTTAGAAATATTCACGATCACGATGATTATGGTTTGGCTAATAAAAATAGGTAGTTATCTGAAACAGGCACTGAAAATCAGACGCTGTTTCGTTAGAAACCCTTCGCTTTTGTCAAAAAAATGATGACTGGTAAAGATTGAGCTAAGCCTTGACAAACAAAGTCCGCTTTACCTTGTTCGATTGATGTAAAAGTTCCTGCTTGTCCTTGCTGATGATGGTTACATGTCCCATTTTACGGCCTGGTTTGGTCTGTCTTTTCCCGTATAGGTGAATAAAAGCGTTCTCGATCTTAAGGGCCTCTTCCAGGCCTTCATACTTCACATCGCCACTGAAGCCTTCCGCACCTATCACGTTGACCATGATAGAGGGGAGAATGGCTTCGGTATTTCCCAGTGGGTAACCCAGCATGATCCTCCAGAGCATATCGAATTGTGAACTGAAATGGGCTTCTATGGTGTGGTGCCCGCTATTGTGAACCCGGGGCGCCGTCTCATTTACCAACACATCGCCGTTTTTGTCAATAAACAACTCAATTGCAAATATTCCGGGCGACTTAAAATTTCTAACCACTGACAAAGCAATGGCCTCTACTTTCCAAAGGGTTTTGATATCTATTTCGGCGGGGCAAAGCTGGTAGTCCAGCATGTTGAGGTCGGGATCAAACAACATTTCTACAGGAGGATATAAAGCTGTTTCACCTTTTTCATTAATCGCGATCATCTGGGCCACCTCTTTATGAATGGCCACCATTTTTTCCAGTACCGAAGGTTTGTCAAAACCTTTGTCAATATCTTCTCTTCGTTTCAGTAGCTGTACCCCCCGGCCATCATAGCCCCCTTCTCCTAATTTATGAACCGCGGGTAAAAAATCTCCGGCCTTTTTTAATTCTTCCAGGTTATTGGTGATGATAAATTCGGGAGAAGGGATCTCGTTGCTTTTGTAATATTCTTTCTGAAAGATCTTATTCTTGATTATTTTCAGAACGGAAGGCTTGGGATAAACTTTTACACCTTCGGATTCTAATTTTTCCAATGCTTCGATATTCACATTTTCGATCTCGATGGTCAGGGCATCCAATCCTTTTCCAAAAGCATAAACGGCTTCAAAATTCCTGATATCACCTTTGGTAAAATGATCACAAAGATGCGCCGCCGGGCATTCCGGATCATTTTCCAAAACAAAAGTTTCGACGGGATAATTAGCCGCTGCCTGGAGTAACATTCTGCCGAGCTGACCACCACCAAGTATACCTACTTTTAACATGGCGCAAAGATAGGGGTTGGCATATTTAACCAGAAAAGAGGTTGGTCTGTATTTATAATTCTATTAGCAGAGCAGGGGCTTTAACAATTGAGGTTGATTTAGCACACGGATGACACAGCTTGTCCCGCTAAAGCGGGAGATAGGATGGATTATCATAAAAGGTCGCCATGATTATACCATTAAGCCTGGTTGTGCAGAGTATTAAATACAAATAAGCCGGATGATCCAAGATTTATCCGCCGAAGGCGGACAAAATATCCGTGTTCATCCGTCG
>JANOCH010000092.1:0-5054 GCA_031412015.1 Chitinophagaceae bacterium | reverse complement strand
GCAAGTCGTGACGGCCGACGGAGAACCGGTGGACGGAAGACTGGAAGTTCAATAAGCTGAAATTGGATATTAAGCAAAAAGTTGAAAAGAAAGGGCCAAAGCCCGAAGGAATAGAACATGAAGAACGATTGAAATGGTAAGAGACCAGCCTGCATAACGCCGATTAAACGGTTTGTCGCCGGTACTATTCATATAACCATAAAACCAGGAGCATTCAGTGAGAGTAAAATCAAAAATACTTTTTATACAGTTGACGATTTTTTCCATGTGCTCTTCATTTCTGTTATTGAAGAAAGGAAAACCGGTTTTCTATATTATTGGCGATTCTACAGTTCGAAACGGGGATGGTAGCGGAAAAAACCTGCAGTGGGGTTGGGGAAGTTTTGTCGCCGGTTATTTTGACAGCAACAAGATCAGTATTCGTAATGACGCTATTGGCGTAAGAAGCAGCCGCACTTTTATAACAGAAGGCCGATGGGATAAGATCCAGGCTACTCTTAAAAAAGGAGATTATGTGATCATGCAGTTTGGTCACAATGATGCAGGACCGCTGGATGATACGGCAAGGGCGAGGGGAACGATTAAAGGAATTGGTGAGGAATTTAAAGAAATCTATAATCCTATTACAAAAAAACAGGAACTCGTGTATTCCTATGGCTGGTATATGCGGAAATATATCCGGGATATAAAGGCGAGAGGAGCGTTTGCTATTGTTTGCTCACCGATACCCCGTAACGACTGGAAAGAGGGCAAAGTAATACGGCCTTCAGAAAGCTATGCCCAATGGGCCCGGGAGGTGGCAGAACAGGAAGGAGTGTATTTTATCAATCTCAATGAAATGATAGCGGAGAAATATGAAGAGATGGGAGCAGACAGCGTAAAGCCTTTCTTCCCCGTGGATCATACCCATACTAATTTAGATGGGCCAAGCTGAATGCCGCGATCGTGATAAAAGCACTGAAAGAATTGAAGCCGGGGAAATTGAAAAAATATTTGTTGTAAACAAAGTGTCCAACGCCTACAATTGAATTGTTAAAATAATCATACTATAGAGAAATAAAATTGCTGTATGAAAAAATTAATGCTGCTGCTGGCCTTTTCGGGTTGCCTTTTCATGGCAGATGCGCAGAAAAAAATTCCTTCCAAAAAAAAGACATTGAAAGTACTCCGGCTTACGAATAAATATTTTATAAATAATTGGCCGGATGCAGGTAAGGCAATCTTTACGAATATTGAAAGGCCTTCCAATATCTGGACAAGAGCCTTGTATTACGAAGGATTGATGGCGCTGCACGCGGTAGATCAGCAAAAAGAATATTATGATTATGCATTGCAATGGGGTGAAAAACACAAATGGGGTTTGCGGGGCGGCATCAAAACAAGAAACGCGGATAACCAGTGTTGCGGACAAACCTATATTGATCTATACCTGCTGGATAACAAGCAACACCCGGAAAGAGTGAAGGATATTAAAGCATCCATTGATTCAATGAAACTAACCAGCAAGGTGGATGACTGGAACTGGATCGATGCCTTACAAATGGCAATGCCGGTTTTTGTAAAGTTGGGCAACCTGTACAATGATACCAGCTATTTCAACCGGATGTATGAGATGTATGCTTTTAGCAAGTATAAGCATGGCGGTAATGGGTTGTACAATCCTGCGGATAAATTGTGGTGGAGAGACAAAGATTTTGTACCGCCCTATAAGGAACCTAACGGCGAAGATTGTTACTGGAGCCGTGGCAATGGTTGGGTGGTAGCCGCGCTGGTAAAAACATTGCAAGCTTTGCCTAAAACGGATCCGCATTACAACGAATACCTTCAGGACTACAAAGGTCTGATATCGTCACTACCTTCCATTCAGCGGGAGGATGGTTACTGGAACGTTAGCCTCCATGATCCCAACCATTTTGGCGGAAAAGAAGTAAGCGGAACATCTTTATTCATTTATGGGATGGCCTGGGGTATCAATAATAATATACTTGATAAAAAAACTTACCTGCCCGTTATTACAAAAGGCTGGAATGCTATGACAAAAGAATGTGTACACAAAGATGGCAAATTAGGCTATGTACAGGGAACGGGTAAGGAACCTAAAGATGGCCAGCCGGTAGGCTATGATAAAACTCCTGATTTTGAGGACTATGGATTGGGTTGTTTCCTGTTGGCCGGTACTGAGATATATAAAATGAATAAGTAAAGCAGTAGTCACAACTTTAAAAACCTAAATCGCTGCGTAGCAATTATTTTTAATCAGAATACCTCCATGTCTTTGATGGCAAAGAGCAATGCCATTAAGTTGAGTAATGCGTTTGCCATTAGCTCCGTAGGAGTGGCGTTCTGGTAGTAATAAGTGATTATTTTTCGCGAAGCCCTGTGAGGGCGAAGTTTTAGAACACCGTGCCGATGGCACTTACAAGTCTTGTTATTTTACTTCTACCAAAATATCGCCTCTACGAGGGTTGACTTAGTGACATTTCGGGAGGAGTAAAGAAAGTTAAAGCCTCCGGCTTTCTCACAAATCGACCTGATATTTATCACTATTAAGTTACCTGAAATGGCTATTGCCAAGTAAGTAGAAGTACCTACATTTGGTAGGCCCTTTATTCCTCATCATAAATAAGAACGCCATGAAAAAGATTATGTGCTTTGTTTGCCTGGCAGTTACACTCGCACTATCAACTGCTGTCCCTGCGCAGGGGTTTTTGAAAAAGATCAAAGACAAGGTCATTAACAAAACGATAGACAAGGAAGTAGACAAGAAAACAGGAGCTCCTTCCGAATCAACAGAAAGCGGTAATAACAATAACAATTCGACTTCGTCGGGAAAGCCCACTAATAAAGGCGGCGGTGGTTTAACAAATACCGAACCACCCGATGTAAAAGCCCAGATGGCCGAAGCCGAAACTTCTCATGGTGCTAAGAATTACAGCGATGCCCGCTACTCCCTCCAACAGGCTTTGATGGGTGTAGAGATTCAACTGGGTCGTCAAATTCTCAAGTCATTACCTAACACTGTGGTTTCGGCACCGGTAGATACACTGCAGGATAAAGTAATGAGTACCCAATGGGGTTGGAACAATCTTAGTATTCAACGGGTTTACCGAAAGGACGACAAACAGTTGACCATTACTATTGGAAATAATAGCCTGTATTCGGGGATGGTAACTATGTATTTTGCCAATGCGGGTATGATGGAGGCTGATAATGATAAGCAGAATTTTAAACAGGTTCGTGTTAAGAATAATAAGGCGATCATACAATATGACGACAGTAAGGGCTACACCCTGATGATGCAAATGGGGCAGACCTCGTTGATCGTATGGGAATGTATCAACTTTGCCGATGAGAAGGAAGTAATGACGGCTGCCAATAGTTTTGATATCGATGGTATTAAAAAAATGATGGGAGAACAATAATCATCACCACTAAAAAATTAATTATGAAACGGATTATCATCATATTATTTACGGTTTTCTCAGCGATGAATGTGTTGGCCCAGGATTTTGCAAAAGATATGGCTACTGCTAAAACCGCCTACGACGCCGGTAAACTGGAAGAAACACATTTTGCTTTACAGCAGGCTATGCAGGAGATCGACCTGATCGTGGGTAAGGAAGTTTTGAAATTGCTGCCGCCCAAAATGGACTCATTGCCAATTAATACGAAAGACGATAATGTGTCGGCGAATGCCGGATTTGTAGGCACTACCATTCATCGCAGTTATGGCAAGTTTAGCAAAAAGGCGGATCTGTCGATTATCAGTAACTCGCCGATGGTTTCCATGCTGAATACTTTTTTGAATTCACCAATGCTGGGTGGAATGGCGGGAGATGCAAATACTAAAACCGTTAAAGTACATGGGTATAAGGCCAGGTTGGAGAGAAAGCCAGGCAGCACTGAGGATAAAAACGATTATGAATTACAGGTGCCATTAGGCAGCTCCCTCATCACTTTTGCCGTAGATGATTGCACCGATACAGAAATAATGGCAATGGCTAATACTATTCCATTGCCGCAGATTGCCAAATTGATACAGTAGTAAAATTGATTATTCTGCAAAAGGAAAAAATGATGCATACTAAACTAATTGCCTGCTGCTTTCTTATCAGTTTTATAGCCATTACCAAACCAACCCTTGCACAGAATTTCGACACTATTCAAATAAAGATCAATAAAATAACAGGGTCTGTTTTTTTCCTTGAAGGTTCAGGCGGAAATATTGGCGTATTGACCGGAAAGGACGGAATAATTCTTATAGATGACCAGTTTGCCCCGCTGACAGAAAAAATAAAAAAAGCGCTGGCAACCATCAGCGATAAGCCGGTGAAATTTGTCATCAACACTCACTTTCATTTTGATCATACCGGAGGCAACGAAAACTTTGGCGGAGAAGGCGCCGTTATTGTAGCACATGAAAACAACAGGCGACGTTTAACAACAGATCAGTTTATTGCGACTTTTAAAACGGAACAGAAGGCTGCTCCTTATGATGCCATACCTAAAGTAACTTTTACAGACTCAATAACTTTTCATCTGAACGGAGAAATAGTACAGGCCTTTCACGTTAAAAATGCACATACCGATGGCGATGTCATTATTTATTTTAAAGAATCAAATGTTTTTCATACCGGTGATGTATTTGTATGGTATGGCTTACCCTTTATTGACCAGCCAAATGGCGGCAGTATTGATGGTATGATTAAGGCGGCAGATCAGCTTTTGACAGTAACAAATGAACAATCAAAAATTATTCCCGGCCATGGCGCTATTTCCAATAAAAAAGATTTAATGGATTACAGGAATATGTTACAAACCGTTCGCAAAAGAGTAGCCGACGGAATAAAGAAGGGTAAAACATTGCAACAGATCATTGACTCAGATCCTGCCAAAGAATTTACTGCGGTGTTTGAAAGGTCACTGTTTGTGCAATCGGTTTATGATTCGCTGAAAAAATAATGGTTTACGTTATTGTTGGTGTTTCCCGTCTATTGTAGCGAAGCCTTCAAATTTTAAACTGGTAAGGGAGTACCAACAACTCCGCTGTTAAA
>JANOCH010000091.1:0-4345 GCA_031412015.1 Chitinophagaceae bacterium | reverse complement strand
GCGGGCGATCAAAGCCGATGAACGACTCTCTGCCGTGCGGCTCGTTTTGATGCCTTCTTTCGGCATATCTTCTAATCGCTTATCAGTAAAAGGTTCTAACCAGCCCTTACCCAAACGGGATTGAAAAGACAGGCTGTACTTATTAAGTGGGATACCTAATTGCTGCATGACCAGTTTGGTGGTAGTAATCACCTGGCTCCTGTAACAGGTATTCTGGCCGGGCGCTCCGGCAACGCATTGTGTTCCGTCCAACGCAAGGCAACGTTTTGTTACTGCCGGATCATCGCGATGAATATGCCTTGCAGGAATACCATGATAACTGAATAAGATATGATCATAGCTTTCTGCAAGGTGCGGCTTTATATTTTCCGCTAATGCGTTTATATAAGAAGGGTTGTCAAAAAACGGCTTGATAAAATTTAATTTAAACGGATACTTTTTATTTCGATGGGTTTCTTTGGCGTGCTCCACCGCGGTTTCATAGGAAGACATGGCATAATGAGGATATAATGGAACAGCAATTACTTCCCCCAGGCCTGGTTCCCTTTTTAACAAAGCATCAAACGCTTTGTCAGGAGTCAGGCTCCCATATCGCATCGCAATTTCTACCGGTTCATTCACTAGTTGTTGTAAGGATTCTTTCAATTGCCGGGTCAAAACTACTAAGGGAGAACCCTCTTTGGTCCAAATGGTTTTATAAGCTGCCGCGGACTTGGCCGCACGAAAAGGAGTGATAATGCCTTTCACCAATAATACCCTGAACAACCAGGGGTAGTCAATCACCCGCCCGTCCATTAGAAATTCATCAAGGTAACGCTTTACATCCTTTACTTCGGTTGAATCGGGGGAGCCCAGGTTCATTAATAATATTCCTCTTTTCATTTAATTGCTTATAAGTGGACAAAGGTAACTGATCGGCAAATTTCTTTTTTGCTATCTTTTATAACCCACGTCAATGGTTCATACAACCTATGTCAGGCTTGATCCTGATTTTTATCAATTCATGCTTGAAATGACATTGCAATGACAGTATTTTTAGTTAATTGCAGTTGCCGAAGTTATTTTTGCTCAGCGTTTAACAAAGCAATCAAAATAACGGCAAATCAGTCAATGGACATTTCAAGATTTCATATTGCAGGGATCAACTACAAGAAGAGCAACGCCACTACCCGCGGGCAGTTCGCTATAGCCAATGAGCAGTATGCGATCATACTTGAAAAAGCCGCGACCCTTGGCATCAATGAACTGTTTATCCTGTCTACCTGTAATCGTACCGAGATCTATGGTGTAGCGGAAAATGCTCAACAACTGGTAGACCTACTTTGTTCTCAAACAAAAGGTGATGTGGCTGAGTTCAATGAACTGGCTTATATCAAACATGGCAAAAAAGCGATTCAGCACTTGTTTGACGTAAGCGCCGGCTTGGATTCCCAAATATTGGGTGACTACGAAATCGTAGGACAAATAAAAGCAGCCATAAAATTTTCAAAAGAAAGAGGCTTTGTGGGAACGTTTATGGACCGGTTGGTCAGTATCGTTTTGCAATCATCCAAAGCCATCAAAAACGAAACATCCATCAGCGGGGGAACCATTTCAGTTTCCTTTGCAGCCGTACAATATATCCGTGAAAAAATAAACAATATCCCGGCTAAAAAAATATTGTTGTTGGGAACTGGCAAGATAGGACGCAATACCTGTAAAAATTTGGTAGACTACCTGGAAACCAAAAACATTACGCTGATCAACCGAACCGAAGGAAAAGCCGCTGAGCTGGCCGCTGAGCTAGGTTTGCGTTACGCTCCGCTTTCAGCCTTAACCGAAGAGATAGCCTCCGCCGATATCATCCTGGTGGCCACCAATGCACAGGAGCCAACGATCCTTCGTGCTCAATTAGAAGGCAAAGGTCAAAAACTGATCATTGACCTGTCGATCCCCTATAATGTAGAGCAGCCGGCGCAGGAGCTGCCGACCGTTACGCTGGTCAACATTGATGACCTCTCAAAAATAAATGACGAGACCCTTGCCAAAAGACAGGCTGAGGTGCCAAAGGCAAAAACCATTATCGCCCGGCACATGACTGAATTTTCCGATTGGCTGGTTATGCGTCGTCACGCCCCGATACTAAAAGCCGTAAAGATCAAACTCAAAGAAATTCATACTTCTCCTTTATTCTCAACCTATACCTCAACCCCTAACTTTGCTAAAATTAGCCCCGATGAAAAAATTCAGCGGGTAATAAACGGGATGGCATCTAAAATTCGTCTCCAAAACCAGGGCGGTTGCAATTACATTGAAGCTATCAATGAATTTATTTCCGCAGAGGCAAGTTGAACATGATAAAAAAAGACATTCGCATTGGCACCAGGGAAAGTCAATTAGCTGTTTGGCAAGCCATGCAGGTAAAATCCTTGTTGTCGCAATTTGGCTTTCCCGCTGAACTGTTATATATAAAAAGCGAAGGCGATATAGACCTGAATACACCCCTCTACGAAATGGGGGTACAGGGAATATTTACCCGGAGTCTGGATGCGGCGTTATTAAATAATAAGATCGATGTAGCCGTTCATTCGATGAAAGATGTACCGACACAATTACCAACAGGAATTGTTCAATCAGCGGTGTTGCCAAGAGGACCTGTCAATGATCTGCTGGTGTTTAAAAATGGCCATGATTTTTTGAATGACGGATCTTATGTGGCCAATATAGCGACCAGCAGTCTTCGTCGAAAAGCACAATGGCTAAATAAATATCCCAATCATCGTATTCATAATCTTCGCGGAAATGTAAATACACGTTTACGGAAACTCAGTGAAGAGAGTTGGAATGCGGCCATTTTTGCACAAGCGGGACTGGAACGGATTGATCTTCGCCCCGAAAACAGCCAGGTTATAGATTGGATGCTACCCGCCCCCGCACAAGGAGCCATCATGGTGGTTTGCAGAAATGAAGACAGCTATACCCTGGACGCCTGCCGGAACTTCAATGACGAGTCAACTGCTTTATGTACGAAGATCGAAAGGGATTTTTTAAGAACCTTATTGGGCGGTTGCTCCACTCCCATCAGTGCGTTGGCCGTAATAAAGAAAGATAGCGTTCATTTCAGAGGAAATATTTTATCATTGGATGGTAGTAAGAAAGCTTCCATTGAAAAAAAGATAGCGGTCGCTGATGCGGCTAATTTTGGAATGATCGCGGCCGAAGAATTATTAATAAACGGAGGAAAAGAAATCGCGGAGGAAATTCGTCATGCAGTCAACTAAACCAGCTATACTATGTACCGGACCTGTTGATGAATCAATCATCAATTCTCCCGGATATACAGATGCAGACATAGATGTAATACCGTTTACCACTATATCAATGGAATTGCCGGAATCCACCCAACGGCAGATAAAAGATATCCTGCCAAGAAAAACAGTGGTCGTATTTACAAGCAGTAATGCTGTAAGATCGGTCGCTGCCTATATGAAAGAAAAACCGACGGGCTGGACCATCTTTTGTATTGGCAATACTACCTTTAGTCTGGCTAAACAATATTTTGGAGAAGAAAATATTAAAGACACCGCTTCTACAGCCTCTAAATTGGCAGAAAAAATCATTCCGGTCATCAACGCTGCAGAGGTGATCTTCTTTTGCGGTAATCTCAGGAGAAGTGAACTACCTGATGCTCTTCGCGAAAAAGGTATCGCGGTGAAAGAGGTAATTGTATATAAAACATCACTCGCACCCGTCAGCATCAATAAAAAATATGACGCGGTGATATTTTTTAGTCCAAGCGCTGCTGAAAGTTTTTTTAGCAAGAACAGCGTTCCAAGACATACGGCCTTATTTGTGATGGGTGAAACAACCGCCTTATCTATCAAAAAATTTTCCACCAATCCAATTATTACCGGTGATGAACCGGATAAAAATAAACTCATCAGCCAGGCGATCCGTTTTGTTCAGGATGACCAGGCATAGTTAATCAGCATTTCACAATTTATTTCTTTATGACTACACTCAAAAACGACCTGTTATTACGCACATTGAAAGGGGAAACCGTTGAACGCCCCCCGGTATGGATGATGCGACAGGCCGGGCGTTACCTTCCTCAATACATGGTGCTGAGAGAAAAGTACGGTTTCTTCGAACGTTGCCAGACCCCTGAACTTGCCTGTGAAATAACCATCCAACCCGTTGACATTATTGGGGTGGATGCAGCCATTTTATTTTCGGATATCCTGGTAGTACCCCAGGCGATGGGACTGGAAGTACAATTGATAGAAAGCAAGGGACCGGTATTACCCGACCCCATCAAAACAATAGACGATCTTTCCCGGGTAAGGGTACCAGATGTTGATGACAC
>JANOCH010000090.1:0-13529 GCA_031412015.1 Chitinophagaceae bacterium | reverse complement strand
AAATAAATGATATAACATACTGCTTGGCTAAGAGCTTGAAAGAGAAAAAGAGATTTCTCTTTTACCTGTTTCAACCTTCTATTATTAATTTATTTCCGTTAAACCTCTTCCTTTAACTCTATCACTTCTTTTCTCTTTCACAGTCCGACCTACTGGCCATCCTCTTTCAACTCTTTTTCTCTTTGACCTCTTAGCTACTCTTTCACCTCTTTGTCTCTTTGACCTCTTTGTCTACTTATCTAACAATTCAAAAACTTCCCTCACCACTTCCTTATCATCAAAATGATATTTCACGCCTTTTATATCCTGGTACTTCTCATGTCCTTTTCCTGCTATCAAAACGATGTCTTCCGTGTTGGCTAAACTTATCGCCGTTTTGATCGCTTCCTTCCTGTCCACGATCGAGATATATTTTCGTTTAGCCGCCGCCGGCAACCCTTCTTCCATATCCTTTATGATCTGGGCAGGGTCCTCACTTCTCGGGTTGTCGCTGGTGAATATCACCCTGTCGCTATGCTCACAAGCCGCTTCTCCCATGATTGGTCTTTTCGTTTTATCCCTGTCACCCCCACAGCCCACTACCGTTATCACCTGCTCAAATCCTTTCTTCAATTTTTTGATCGTGGCCAATACATTCAATAAAGCATCCGGCGTATGGGCATAATCAACGATCGTGATCACTTTCTCTTTCGGTGACACCATATAATCAAATCTTCCTTCCGCTCCTGTCAGCATACTCAAGCACCTTAATACTTCATGTTTATCTTCTCCCATACAAACCCCTACACCGTATGCCGCCAGCAGGTTGTAAGCATTGAACTCTCCTATCAACCTGAAATGCACTTCCTGGTCATTCACCAGCACCACCAATCCACTCAGACTATTTTCAATGATCTTTCCTTTAAAATCAGCCGGCGTTTTCAAGCTGTACAAATACTTTCCGGAATTCGTATTCTGCAACATCACTGTCCCTCTTTTATCATCCGCGTTACTGATCGCAAAAGCTGACGACGGCAATGAATCAAAAAATGATTTTTTCACCCGGATATATTCATCAAAGGTTTTGTGATAATCCAAATGATCATGCGTGATATTGCTAAACACTCCTCCCGCAAACTTTAAACCGGTGATGCGATGCTGATGTATGGCATGCGAACTGACTTCCATGAATACATGTGTGCAACCCGCATCCACCATTTGTTTCAACAACTGGTTCAAACTAACCGAATCCGGTGTGGTATGTGTCGCCGGCAAGATGGTATCACCAATGTGATTATCCACTGTACTCAGCAACCCGCATTTACATCCCAATCCTGCAAAGAGCTTATATAATAATGTGGCGATCGTTGTCTTACCATTGGTGCCCGTTACACCCACCACTTTCATTTTCTCTGACGGCTGACCAAAAAAATTATGTGCTATATAACCGGCTGCCGCCGCACTGTTCTCAACCTGTACATATACGATCCCGTCCTGTGCCAGCGCAGGCATTGTTTCTCCCACCACCACTACTGCTCCATTTTCAATCGCTGTTTCAATGAATTGGTGCCCATCTGCCGCCACTCCTTTTACCGCTACAAACAAACAGCCCGGTTTTACTTTTCTCGAATCGATCTGTACATCATTTACCACGGTGCCAGTGCTTCCGGTCACTTTCCTGATCGATACCTTATATAATACATCGCTTAATAACACGACCTGTTTTTAAACTTTTATCAACTCAGCTCTAACACTACAGCTGCCCCTTTCACTACCGGACTACCGGGTGCGACCGATTGATTGGCCACTTTTCCTCTTCCTTTTACGCTTACTTTCACTCCCATATTTTCCAGCAAGTACAATGCATCTTTTAATCCCATGCCTTTTACGTTCGGCATCACCTGCTTTCTTACTACACTTGTTTTAACCACTGGCTGATAGTTTGTAGCAAACACATTACTCCAATCACCCTGCAGGGCCGAATCCTGGTATCCTACATTGAGTGTTTTGTATACATTCTTTATATCGTTAGTTCTGCCTGCATAGAAATAAGCTGAACTATCTTTTTTTGTTGCAAAAAGATCAGGCGCTTTTTTATCTACATACATGGCATATAGCTTTGTCGCCACATCTTTAAACACAGGACCAGCGAGTGTTCCGCCATAATGTAAAGCTGCATAGGGCTTCGACCTAATCACTACGATACAGGAATACTGCGGATCATTAGCCGGGAAATAGCCAACAAAGGATGCCTGGTAAACACCGGCGCCATATTTAATATTTCCATCTGCCACGTGTGCGGTCCCTGTTTTTCCGGCGATGGCAAATGGCATATCTTTAAAAGCGACCCTGCCGGTTCCTTCCGTTACTACGGCTTCCATACTTTCTTTAGCCGCCTGTATCACTTCCGGTTTAGCGATACTCTCATCCATCACGGTTGGTCCATATTGTTTCACCATGATACCATCCTGCTGAATACCATTTACCAAATAAGGCTTCATCATCTTACCGTTATTGGCCACTGCATTATATAAGGTGAGTGTATGCAACGGGCTTACCTGTACAGCATAACCAAAACTCATGGTGATCATGTTCATCACACCGCCTTTATTTTTATCAAGGGGCGCCAGTTGCGGTTTGGGAATATTAGAAAGATCTATCGGTGAACGAACATCCATATGATACCGGTGCAGGTAATCTTTAAACTCATGCGGGTTTTGAACAAAGGCTTTATACGCCACTTTACTCATACCAACATTGGAGCTATGCGCAAAACATTCCTTTACTGTCAATACGGATTTGGGTGAACGTTCGGCATCATTGACATTCCTCGGACCTACTACCATATGTCCGGCATTGCCTACTTCCACCAGGTCATTCAATTTTGATGTGCCTTTTTCCAACACGGATAGAAGTGTTACCAGTTTGATCGTTGACCCCGGCTCTGTCACCCGCAATGCGTAGTTGTCATCTTCCCAATAGCTGCCATCCGGTCGACGACCAAGGTTGGCGATCGCTTTGATCTTACCTGTTTTTGTTTCCATCACGATACAGGTACCATATAATGATTCGCTTGTTTCCATCGTTCTCAGCAAAGCATTCTCCGCTATGTCCTGTATGTTTACGTCAAGCGTAGTAAAAATATCTTTCCCATTTTCCGGCTCTACCTGGAAACCTTCCACCGGTATGGCTCCACCGGCGGCATATCTTACCAGGCGTTGACCTTTTTGCCCGGTCAATAATGTATCATAGCTTTTCTCAAGACCTACGTTTTGCTTCTTTATCTTACCATTGCTGGCGATATGTTCACGGGACAAACCAATGGTTCTGTTAGCCAACAAACCAAAAGGAGATAAACGCTTACTGCTTTCTTCTACGATCACTCCGCTTTTATTCCTACCCAATTTTACCAGGGGGAATTGGCGAAAGTTTTTATACTCTTCAAATGACAATTTCTTTTTTAAAGGATAGTAACGGCTTTTCTTTTTATACCCTTCCTGCAATTCCTTTTTATACTGCGCGGATGATTTATCTCCAAAATAAGCCGCCATAGCCCGGGCAAATGAATCCACGTTTTCTCTAAATACTTTTCCTCCTTTATCTCTTAAACCATCCGCCTTAAAATCAAGATAGATATCAAACTCAGGGAGAGAAGTGCTGAGCATCTGCCCATCTTCACTGTAAATAGTTCCTCTTTCTGCATCCAGCTCTACAATACGCTGGTGCATACTATCGCTCATATTCCGCCAGTGATCTCCCTGTATACGCTGGATATAAAAAGCTTTACCCAGTATCAGCAAGCAAAGCAGCGCCATGCCGATAAAGCACAGGTAAACTCTCCATAATATGTCGCGTCTTATTTCCATACCCTAAATCCCTAAAGGGACTTTTAGACTCTGATTATTGCAATCGAACTATTTTACTGGAAAATCCAATTTTCTTTTTTATCCCGTTCTAATTAGCTTTTTCACTCTCCTTAGCCGGTTGGGGGATTATTACAACTGGTGATTCAATCAATTCTTTCAAACCTAATGGCTCAACGGCTTTTACCAGTTCACTCTGCTTACTCCGAAACATGACTTCACTTTTCACCGTTTTATATTCGTGCTGCAATTCCCTTACTTCTCTTGTGGTACGCCCGATATTACGAACGGTCTTATCCGCCAAATGGCCATTGTATATGTATACAACAGCCAGTAACGTGAGAAATAAGAAGAAAGGCACCTGTTTCACCACTGATTGGTAGTTCAGCCATTTCTTCCATCCCACCACCATGGAGTCTTTCTTTACCTCTTTCTCTTTGATTGTTTGTTGTTCTTCCATTGGATAACCGTCTTAACAATTGCCGTCCGCTATGCAGACTGGTTAGATTTTTTCATTTCCTTGAATGGTTATTGGCTAATTCAAAGGATATAGATTTTCATTTTCTTTATAGCAGTAATTCTCACGGGTTTCATTTTCATTGTATCCACTCAGACCATCATTGCCTTCTCCGCTACTCTCAGCCCCGCACTTCGTGACCTTGGATTCTCCTTCATTTCTTTCTCCGATGGCTGCACAGGCTTCTTAGTGATTACTCTCAACTCACTCACGCTTTCTTCGTTGATAAAAGGATTACCCTCCGGTTCATCAAATGAACCACGGCGAAAAAAATTCTTAACCAACCGGTCTTCTAAAGAATGAAAAGTGATGATAGCAACCCGGCCACCGGGCTTCAGCAGTTTTGGTATCTGTTGCAACATTTCTTTTAATGCGCCTAATTCATCATTCACTTCAATGCGCAACGCCTGGAAAACCTGGGCAAAGTACTTGTTGGGATTTCCCTTCACCACCTCACGGAGAGCATTTTTAAATGTATCGATCGTTTTAAGCGATACATGGTTTCTGACCTGGACGATCGTTCTGGCCAGGGTCTTTGCATTGGATACTTCACCATACTGCTCAAAGAGTTTGTGCAACTGCAATTCGCTATAGGTTTTTACCACATCATGTGCCGTCAACGTTTGCCGCTGATCCATTCGCATATCCAGCGCCGCATCAAAACGTGTCGAAAACCCACGACCAGCTTCATCAAACTGGTGACTGCTTACGCCAAGATCCGCCATGATCCCGTCTACTGCTGCTACATTATGCAGCCGGAGAAAACGGCTCAAATGACGAAAATTATGCGGCACGAAAATCACCCTTTTATCATCGGGTAAATTCCTTTTGGCATCTTCATCCTGGTCAAAAGCGATCAACGTTCCATCCGCTCCTAATTTTTCAAGGATAGCTTTGGAATGACCGCCCCCGCCAAACGTACAATCGACATACACTCCTCCCGGTTGAATAGATAACCCTTCTATTGTTTCCCGGAGAAGAACAGGTATGTGGTAGGCGTCAGTTGATGGGTTGTCCCGATGGCTATCGGGAGGTTGATTGGTTAATACAGGTTCGTCTTTTTTCGACTTTTTCATTTGTTAACTATTTTTTCCGACCACCCATATCAACTAATTAACATTTTAACTGATCAACTATTTCCTCCTCCCAATACTTTATGCACCATTTTACTTAATGCTTCCGATGAGATTGAATCAAAGAGCTGTTTGTACTTATTACTATCCCAGATTTCTAATTTGTCTTCCGCCCAATGCATCACCAGATCTTTTTGCAAACCCCCATGCTCCTTCAAATGTGGCGGCACCAATAACCGACCTGCCGTATCCGGCTCCACATAGGCCGCACCGTTTAAAAAAAAGCGGCGGACCGGTCTTTCCTCCTCATTAAAATCATTCAAAGTCCTGATCTTTGCCGAAAAGGCTTCCCAGTTCTTCAATGTGAATAAAGTGACACAGTTATCAAGACCCCTGTTAAAGACAAAGCGAACCCCCTCCTCCTCCGAAAGCTGCTTTTTGAAGGCAGCAGGTAGAAGAAAGCGACCCTTTGCGTCCAAAGTCGCCTGGTATTCGCCGAGGATATCTATCATTATCAGGAGATTGAGTCAATTTTCACTAATTGACACAAAATAACACTTTTTACCACTTCCAATCCAAATTTTGGACTTTTTATTTTGTCCACATGGCTTTTTGCCCTGAAGTACCGGACAGTAAAGGGTTTCGTCCATCCCATTAAATAATGCTGAAAAAATGGCGTGGATTAGCTGTGAATTACGGTGGATAACCTGTGCACGTAGGGTTGTATAATGTGCACATCCAAACTACCAACCCGAATTAAAGCGAAAAACAGTGTCATCTTACGGACTGCCAACTTCCTTCTTCAGACCACTCTTTATTACTTTGCAGTATGGCTATCGCAGGCTATTCAAGTACACCATTGTTGAACAAACTCGGGATTAAAGCCTGGATGAAGGTTCTTTTGTTGAATGAACCTGCCAACTATGCCAATCTGCTGGAAACCGATATCAGCAAACAACAATGTAAGAAAAAATGAACCGCTGGATCTTGTTCATCTCTTTGTGATAAACAACAAAGCGTTTGAAGCTGCGATGAAAAAGCTGCAACATGTCTATCAAAAAAATCCTGCTATTATCATTCGGTATCATGGTATAAAAAGAGTTCGAAGATTCCCACCGATATTACCGAGGACACGATCCGAAACTATGCATTGAAAAATGGGTTGGTGGATGTAAAGGTTTGCGCGGTGAGTGATATATGGAGCGGATTAAAATTGGTGGTACCGTTAGCTAAAAGAAATAAGATTAAAAATGATTAGCTGATATTTGCTTTTCATCAAATACAGCAGTTAGCTGTAGATAACATGCACCCGAAGAATTTATCCATCACTGATTATACCTATTCACTTCCCGAAGAAAGAATTGCCAATTACCCACTTGCTGAACGAGACGCATCGAAACTACTTATTTATCAAGATGGCAACATCCGTGAAGATGTTTACAAAAACGTAGCTGATCATATTCCCGCTGATTCTTTATTACTGTTTAATGATACCAAAGTAATTGAAGCAAGATTGTTATTTCAAAAACCTACTGGTGGTGTTATTGAAATATTTTGCCTGGAACCTCATGAACAATATCCCGATATCACCACGGCAATGCTGCAGCAGGGAAAAGTGTATTGGCAATGTTTAGTGGGAGGCGCTTCCAAATGGAAACATGGACAGATATTGAATAAAATTATTCCTGCTCTTAATAAAGAAATAATCCTTCAGGCAGTTTATACCGAAAAAAAAGCGGGCAGTTTCGTCATTGAGCTATCCTGGTTACCCGGGCAAATGAGTTTTGCTGAATTGTTACATCATGCCGGCGCCATTCCCTTACCACCATATATCAAACGCATTGCAGAATCGACCGATGCGGAAAGATACCAGACGATCTATGCCAATATTGATGGATCGGTGGCTGCGCCGACAGCAGGTCTTCATTTTACCGATTCCATTTTTAAAACCCTGGGCAAAAAAAATATCGAAACGGATTTTGTAACGCTTCATGTTGGCGCTGGAACTTTCAAACCTGTGAAAGCTGAAAGAATAGAACAGCATGAAATGCATAGCGAGTTCATTGATGTTTCTGCTAAAACAATTGAACATATTATTTCTAAACTGGAAGAAACGGTCATTGCGGTTGGGACCACTTCGATGAGAACTATTGAAAGTTTGTATTGGCTGGGCGTGAAGTTGAGGAAGCCGGAACTCTGTTCCGGCGTAGTTGAAACGGCACAGACTTCCGGTGTCAAACTCAATCAATGGGAAGCCTATGATATGCCTTTGCAGGATATGCCTGCGAAAGAAGCCCTGCAATCGCTGCTTGACTGGATGAAAAAAAATAAGATGGAGAGATTGGCATCAAAAACCAGTATCATCATTGCACCCGGTTATAGACCGCGGATCGCAAAAGCATTGATCACTAATTTTCATCAGCCGCAATCCACTTTGTTATTATTAATTGCCGCATTGATCGGTGACGACTGGAAAAAAGTATATGATCATGCCCTTAAAAATGATTTCCGGTTCCTGAGCTATGGAGATGGATGTTTACTATGGGTTTCCAATTGAACACTGAGCATTGGCCATTTTTCCATACGAAAGTGTGCAATTTCTATGATCCAGCCTTTTTCAACGGCAACTCTATCGTGAAAATGCTGCCTCTGCCCAGCACACTATCTACTTTTATTACTCCTCCTTGTGCCTGCACGACTGTTTTAACATAGCTTAATCCCAGGCCAAATCCTTTTACATTATGCAGATTACCCGTATGGGCACGATAAAATCTTTCAAATACTCTTTTCACCGTCTCCTTATTCATACCGATACCATTATCCTCTACCCGTATCGTCATGTTCTTATCATTCGACTGCGTAGTTATTTTCAACAGCAGCGGTGTATTCTCTTTTGAATATTTTACGGCGTTATCAATAAGGTTGTTGACCATATTGGAAAAATGTACTTCATCCGCCAGGATCAGATCATTGCCTGCATTCAACAGCAATTCTGCCTTACCGCCTTTCTCTTCCAGTTGCAGGGCGAAATTATCCACTACATCTTTGATCACTTCATGCACATGCAGTGGCTGCATATTAAGGTCTACCTCCTGCTTTTCCAATTGCGATGCTTTCAGGATCGTTTCCACCTGGCGGTTCATCCGCTGGTTCTCCTCTTTAATGATAGAACTGAAATATGTCATCTTGTCCCGGTCCTGCAAAACCTTCTCATTCTTCATTGCATCTACCGCCAGCGATATAGTAGCAATAGGTGTTTTGAATTCATGTGTCATATTATTAATGAAGTCATTTTTGATCTCACCCAATTTTTTCTGGCGCAACATAGTGCGGACGGTGAGATAAAATGCAGTAATAATAATAATCGTAAACAAGATAGAAGTGATGATACGTACCCTTAATTCTTTTACAGCCGCCTCTTTCCAATCAAGCGCCGACACCACCAGGCTTTCATCGGCAGCCAGGTTCTCTGCGGCGGAACCACTGGGTGCGAATAATGGGTATGCCCTGGAGAAATTATTGATGCTGTCCTCGTATTCGGTAATAAAATTTTTTGACTGAAGCTCTATTTTACCAATAGTACCCGTCCGGGGACTGATCGTAGCCAGCATAAATTCGAATTGCACTTTATCCAGTTCCTGGGCATTAAACCCCTTTCTTATTTTCTCATGGAGTTCAGCTGCTGTAAATCGCCTACCGATAGTTACGGGCCGGAGCAACTCCATCGCAAAATCATCCGGGAAGATCGTATTGGAGGATGTTATCTTATTGCTCAGGGAACTTCCTTTAATAATTGCCAATTCCTCTCCCACAAGTATCACTGCCTTTTGAACCTTCTCTTTGATCTGCTCTTCCTTTAATAAGATCATATTTTTCAACCACGATAATTGAATAAAAATGATTCCTAACAAAGAAACGGTGATTAAAACAGTGATAATTGTAAAGGTTCTTTTCACAAAAAGGAAATATTATTTTAAGCTGAAAGATAAAAGGTTTTTACCATACAAAGCATTTGGCAAAAATACGGGCCAATAACCGCAATTGCCTTTCTTTACTTTGACTATCTATATTTTTAACGTGCCTTTAAAAAGAACACAAAATTCAGTCTTAAAAACAGGAGTTTTTTTAAAAAGATTTAATTATTAACTTGAAGTATGATTGATCCCGGGCCTGGCATATTACTAATTGCAGATCCCTTTCTGAAAGATCCCAATTTTCTGCGAACAGTTGTATTTCTATGTGAACACCGGGAAGAAGGCAGCTTTGGTTTTGTGCTTAACCGCAAATATGAAAATACGCTGGATGAATTGATCCCTGAAGTGGAAGGTTTTAAACTACCGGTATTTTATGGAGGACCTGTTCAAATGGATACGATCCATTTCCTGCATCAATACCCGGTCGATATTCCCGGGGGGGAAGAAGTAATGAAGGGTGTGTACTGGGGTGGCGATTTCAGTAAAGTAGTAGAAATGATCAAAAACGGGGACATGGATTTTAAAAAGATCCGCTTTTATATTGGCTATTCCGGATGGAGCGATGGCCAATTAAGTGATGAAATAAAAGAAAAATCATGGATCACCGCTCAGGCCAATCGAAAACTTATTTTTCAAACAAGCCCCGAAGATGTATGGAAAGAATCACTCAAACACCTTGGTGGAGACTATGAGATGATGATCCACTTCCCTACCGATCCCCAGTTAAATTAATACACTAAGTCCCTGATCTTTTAAATAAAAGAGTTTACTTTGACCGAAGTAAATAGGTTACCACTCTTTTATCACCTGCAACTAACCTCTTTAAAAATTCATCCTTTTAAAAAATATACTATGAAACGACTTTACCTTGGCGCAGTTTTAAGTTTATCCGTTTTCCTGTCCTCCTGCGATTCTCTTAAACAAATTGCCTCACAGATCGGTTTATCTGAATTTGAAATGGCAGCAGGTTTGAAAGATGCTTTATCACAAGGACTTTTTCGTGGATTTAATGCATTCGCGGATCCGAATGGCAATCCATTGGTAAGATTTGCTTTTCCCGGCGATGCAGCCAAGATTGAAAAAACATTGCGTGATCTGAAAATGGATAAAATGGTGGACCAGGTAACAGGTAAATTTACCCGTGCCATGTCTTCAGCCGTTACTGCCGCCAAACCAATCTTTTTAAATTCTGTAAAACAAATGTCTTTTAAAGATGCCGCCGGTATTTTGGTAACCGATAATTTACATGCAGCAACCGATTATTTTAAAACAACAATGTCGCCTGAATTAATGACTGCTTTCCGACCAATTGTTGACAGTACGGTAAAAACAGAAGGAGCAAATAAAGACTGGAGTAGTCTTGTCAATATTTATAATAAAATACCTTTTATCAGTAAACCATTGGAAAGCAATCTTACCGATTTTATCGCCGCCCGGGCTATCGATGCCATGTTTTTGTCTGTTGCACAGGAAGAAGAAAATATCCGTACCAAATATGAATTTCGTAAAACGGATATGATGAAGAGAGCTTTTGCATATGCCGATGAGCAGTTAAAGAAGAAGAAACAACAGGGGAATTAAGAATTATGAGTTATGAGTTATGAGTTATGAGTTATGAATTATCAGTAGAGAAGTTGGAAAGTGTTTTATTGCTTATCGTCTTACCGGCGAATTTCTTTGTAACTTTTTATATTTCTTAACCTTCAATCAAATCTAAGCAGTTTTTCTTTTTTTAGCATAAAAGAAGTTGATCAGCAGTACAACGATCAATATCACCAATCCAAAAAATTCTCTTGTATCTTCTATCCACGGAGTTGATGCTTTCATGCTGCCGGCAATATTTTCTGCGTTGTGTTTTTGTATCCAATCCAGCACACCATCTTCTGTAAAAAATAAATAAAGGGCATAACCCGTAAAAACTAGTATACCAAAAATATACGCTTTGGGATAAAATTTATGCTTAGCTGCCAACCAGCAGCAGATCGTACCGTACAGATAAATAGGTATCCAGAAATAAGGATCGGGGTCGTTGTATTGGAGCACTGCTGAGATCAAAAACAAGAGGCTAAAAAGGATGTTGAAAATTTTCATAGCTCAAACATACAAAAGCCCCCCGATATAAATCAGGGGGCTATGAATAGTTTTCACAATCCGGATAGGCTGGTTTTTCGCCAGTCTATTTGTACTGCCCCTCTAAGAATCTACTCAGTGGAAGAGGCAACTTTTAATCAGGCAGTTTCTACCGGTATTGCTCCCTCAGCTAATACAGTCACTTTATTGTTGAGCACCTCAACAAATCCGCCCTGTATATCAAAGTATGCAAAATGATTTTGTTTGTCTTTTAAGATCTTTACACGACCAGCTTTCAACGCACTTACCAGCGGGGCGTGTTTTTCGAGCACTTCAAAACTACCGCTGATTCCCGGCATTTGAACACCGTACACCTCGCCGCTGTATAACTTCTTTTCTGGTGTTAATATCTCTAGATTCATGCCCCTGTTCCCTTAATGGGTATTTAGACGTTATTAATATCTTGAAACTTTCTTTACATTCCGAAGATTCATCAATAATTTCAACCGACTCTGATATTTTGTAATTAAGTAAATCTTCGGAACACTCCTTTAGGGGATGGGGGTTTATCCCTGTGCCTGCGCTGTCAGTTTCTTGCCTTTTTCAATCGCATCATCAATAGTACCCACAAGGTTAAAGGCTGCTTCAGGCAAATCATCTACTTCACCATCCATGATCATATTGAAACCACGGATCGTTTCTTCGATCGGAACCAACACCCCTTTCAAACCTGTAAAGGCTTCCGCTACGTGGAATGGCTGGGAAAGGAAACGCTGTACCTTTCTTGCACGGGCCACGAGCATTTTATCATCATCACTCAACTCATCCAAACCGAGGATGGCGATGATATCCTGTAATTCTTTATAACGTTGTAAGATGAACTTCACACGGTTGGCGCAATCATAGTGCTGGTCGCCCACGATCTTCGGAGTAAGGATCCGGGAAGTAGAATCCAAAGGATCCACCGCAGGGTAGATACCAAGGTCAGCGATCTTACGGCTTAATACCGTAGTAGCATCCAGGTGAGCAAAAGTAGTAGCAGGCGCCGGATCGGTAAGGTCATCCGCAGGCACATATACCGCCTGAACGGAAGTGATCGAACCATTTTTTGTAGAAGTGATACGCTCCTGCATCACTCCCATTTCAGTAGCCAGTGTAGGCTGGTAACCCACCGCTGAAGGCATACGACCCAACAGGGCTGACACTTCAGAACCGGCCTGGGTGAAACGGAAGATATTGTCAACGAAGAACAGGATATCGCGTCCTTTTCCTTCGCCATCCCCATCGCGGTAATATTCAGCGATCGTCAAACCTGACAGGGCAACCCTTGCACGAGCGCCGGGAGGTTCATTCATCTGGCCAAATACGAAAGTTGCTTTCGACTCAGCCAGCTCTTTCATATCCACTTTGCTCAGGTCCCATCCGCCTTCTTCCATACTATGTTTAAAAGCGTCCCCATATTTCATAATGCCCGCCTCGATCATTTCCCTCATCAGGTCATTTCCTTCACGGGTACGTTCTCCCACACCGGCGAATACGGAAACACCCGCATAGGCTTTGGCGATATTGTTGATCAATTCCTGGATCAACACGGTTTTACCTACACCCGCACCACCAAACAAACCGATCTTACCACCTTTCGAATAAGGCTCGATAAGGTCAATTACTTTGATACCCGTAAACAGAACTTCAGTAGATGTACTCAGGTTTTCAAAAGCTGGCGGCATGCTATGAATCGGGCGGCCATTAGCTTTAGAAACAGGAGGCAATCCGTCGATCGGGTCACCGGTTACATTAAACAAACGTCCTTTGATCGCTTCTCCCACCGGCATGGCGATAGCTCTTCCTGTATCCACCACCTCTAACCCACGAACAAGCCCTTCAGTACCTTCCATCGCAATGGTACGAACACTATCCTCGCCGAGATGCTGCTGCACTTCCAAAACAAGGATGTCGCCATTTTCTTTTTTAAGTTCCAATGAATTGTAGATCTCGGGAAGGGTGCCGTGAAACTGAACGTCAACTACCGCACCAATGATTTGTTTTACTTTAC
>JANOCH010000089.1:0-2081 GCA_031412015.1 Chitinophagaceae bacterium | reverse complement strand
TGACCCATCTCACAAAAGGGTTAGCCGATGGGCCGGAGTATTCACCGGATGGAAAATTCATTTATTACAATAGCACGGTAAGCGGTAGTATGCAATTGTGGAGAATGAAAACCGATGGTACAGAGCCAACCCAGCTCACTTTTGATGAATACAATAATTGGTTCGCCCATCCATCTCCTGATAATAAATGGATCGCTTTTATTTCTTTTCCAAACAGTATCGATCCAACGGATCATCCTTTTTATAAAAGAGTGATGCTCCGGTTGATGCCGGTTAGTGGCGGCGCGCCAAAAGTAATAGCTTATTTGTTTGGTGGACAGGGAACGATCAATACACCTTCCTGGAGCCCGGATAGTAAACAAATCGCTTTTGTAAGTAACACTGGGCCGATCAATAAATAAACCTTACGGGCATTAATAGTTATCTGGCGATGCGGCTATCAGTAAACAAAAAATTACAGATCTCACCATGAGAAAGTCCTTATTGTTCTTATTTTTTTTATCTCTTGTAAGCGCTGCTGGTTTTACACAGGTACAGCGAATCAAGGTAAAGGGAAATAAATTTGTCAATGAAAAGGATGAAATATTAGTGTTTCGTGGATTGAATACAAGTGATCCCGATAAACTTACTACGGACGGTCATTGGAACAAGGAATATTTTACAGAGATGAAAAATTGGGGAGCTAATATTGTTCGTTTTCCTGTGCATCCACCAGCCTGGAGAAGACGAGGACAGGAAGAATACATGAAGATATTGGACCAGGGTGTTGCCCTTGCAAAAGAACTTGGGTTATACGTCATTATTGACTGGCATAGCATCGGCAACCTTCGTTCGCAATTGTACCAGGCATCTATTTATGAGACCACCCCAAAAGAAACATTTGAATTCTGGCGTACCATGGCGCTGCATTATAAAAATGAACCGACGGTTGCCTTTTTTGAGCTTTTTAATGAACCTACCGTTTACAACGGTCAATTAGGTACATGCACCTGGGCTCAATGGAAAGAACTTTGTGAAGAAATGATTACCATTATCAGGGGCTATGGTTGCCCGGCCGTGCCACTTGTTGCAGGTTTCAACTGGGCTTATGATCTGACAGATGTGGCTTCAAACCCTATTAACAAGGAAGGGATAGGTTATGTAAGTCATCCTTATCCGATGAAAAGAAATAAACCATGGGAGGATCAATGGACAAAGGACTGGGGATTTGTAGCGGAAAAATATCCATTGATATTAACGGAGATCGGTTTTTGCGGCCCTGATGATCGTGGCGCACATGTACCCGTTATCAGCGATGAAAGTTATGGTGACGCCATTACAAAGTACACGGCTGAAAAAGGTATTTCTTATGTTGTTTGGGTATTTGACCCTCAATGGGCGCCATCTATGTTTGATGATTGGAAGTTTACTCCCACAAGACAGGGTAAGTATTTTAAAAAGGCTTTGCGGGAAGCGAATGGCATGAAATAATTTCTGGCGTGGGCTATATTTTTTTCTTGTATGAAAAAATATTTCATAAGATGACCGAAAGGAACTTGCGGTTACAAAAGAAAAAACAAGATCCTCTGCGGTCTATGTTACATCACAAACATTCACAACGATTAGCTGACTGATTACAGATAGCAGTTATTTAATAATGATTTTATAAAATGAACAAGTGGGTTATAATTTTGTTGCCGTTAATGTTTTTATCGCTGATAAGTTTTTCTCAAAAAGCTGAGTCAAAAATCATTGATGTAAATCCCACAAAGGAAACAAAGGCGTTGTACTACAATCTCGGAAAGTTATCAGAAAAAAGTATTCTTTTTGGTCATCAGCATGCTACTGAGTATGGACATGGCTGGAGGGGAGAAGAAGACAGGTCAGATGTAAAATCGGTGACCGGTTCTCACCCGGCTGTTATCGGTGTTGATTTTAGCGGCTTATCGGGGAGGCCGGATAGTATGATAGAAAAGGAAAAGAATTCTTTGCGTAAAAATATTGCGGATACATATAATCGTGGCGGAGTGACAACTGTATCCTGGCATTTCTCTAATCCTGCCTCAGGAGGCGGTTTTTATTGGAAGGACTCTATATCAGCA